>NZ_JBCGFQ010000002.1:0-223380 GCF_040984075.1 Pseudomonas sp. I2 | reverse complement strand
GGGCATGCTAGAGTGCCTCCTCATGCCAAGGAGCCTCACATGCGTGCGATTTTCCCCCTCTTGCTGGCGGTGAGCCTGCCGCTGTCCGCTGCACCGTTGCACAGCCAGTTCCTCCCGCCTGACGACCTGTCCCTGCGCCAGGAAGCGCCGACAGCCCAGCAGCTGCTGCAGGTCACCGACTATTCGGTGGTGGCCGGCATCCAGCGCCAGTCCGACCAGCAACCGATTCCGATCACCTCCTCGTTGCTGCTACGCCTCAAAGGCAAGCCGCTGAGCAAGGGCGCGACCATCGCCCAGGTGCTGGTCAACTTCGACGGCGAAGGCGGCAAGAGCCTGAAGAAGCCGGTCTACGATCCGAAGAAGCGGACCCTGACCCTGAACTACCCCCTTGCCGATTACCGGGTGATCATGGACCTTTTGCGCAACGAGACGTTGTACGTGCAGTTCCTCAGCTACCCCAATGGCCATGTCTGGGCCGACCTGCATACCGGTACCGTACGTACGCGTTGAGGCACGTGGGCCGTGGGGGGTACACTGCCGGCCTTCGAAATGTCCGTGATGGTCCAGTTGGGAGTCGGCGATGCGTAAAGACAAGAAACAGGTGATTGGTGACGAGATCAGCGACGAGTACGTCAAGACGTTCCTGCGGTTCGAGCCGGCCGACGGGGTGACCTCGCCGTCGCTGCACAAGCTGGTCAAGGCCTACCGTGGCCTGCGTGTCGATGACTTCGAGCGGTTCGTGGGTTTCTTCGTCGAGGCCGGCCTGGACCTGGACGGCAAGGACGAGCACGGCAAGACCTTCGTCGAGCTGATCGCCGACCAGCGTAACGCTGCCGAGTACATCGCGATCATCGACAACGCCCGCGGTTGATGTAGCCAGCATTCAGCAGGGCGGCTTTGCAGCCCCGGATGTGACTGAACACCGGACCGCCAGGCATGAAAAAACGCCCCGAGGGGCGTTTTTTCATGGGCCGGTATCAGGCGTAGTGCTGGGCCGGGCTGCTCTCGACCAGTTCCAGTACTTCGTCGTTGTAGGCGCTGATCTTGCGGTACAGGGCTGCGTCGGTGGCGAGCACCTTCTCGCGGGCCGGGAAGATTTCCTTGAGCTTGGCGGCCCAGGCGCCCTTGGCCTGCTCGGGGAAGCAGCGCTCGATCAGCTCGAGCATGATCGATACGGTCACCGAGGCGCCCGGCGAGGCACCGAGCAGGGCGGCCAGGCTGCCGTCCTGGGCCGAGACCAGCTCGGTGCCGAACTGCAGGATGCCGCCTTTCTTCGGATCCTTCTTGATGATCTGCACGCGCTGGCCGGCCACTTCCAAGCGCCAGTCCTCGGCCTTGGCCTCGGGGTAGAAGCGGCGCAGGGCTTCCAGGCGCTGCTCCATCGACTGCATCACTTCGCTGACCAGGTACTTGGTCAGGTCCATGTTGTCGCGGGCCACGGCCAGCATCGGGCCGATGTTGCCCATGCGCACCGACAGCGGCAGGTCGAGCAGCGAGCCGTGCTTGAGGAACTTGGTGGTGAAGCCGGCATACGGGCCGAACAGCAGCGACTTCTTGCCGTCCACCACGCGGGTGTCCAGGTGTGGTACCGACATGGGGGGCGCACCGACCGCAGCCTGGCTGTAGACCTTGGCCTGGTGCAGCTTGACGATCTCGGGGTTGTCGCAGCGCAGCCACTGGCCGCTGACCGGGAAGCCGCCAAAGCCCTTGCTCTCCGGGATGCCGGACATCTGCAGCAGCGGCAGGGCCGCGCCACCGGCGCCGAGGAACACGAAGCGGGCGTCGACCTCACGGCTGCCGCCGCTGTTGACGTCCTTGATGCTGACGGTCCAGCCGCTGCCGTTACGGCGCAGGCCGACGACCTTCTTGCTGTACTTGACCTGGGTCTCGGGGCTGTCGCCCAGCAGTTTGAGCAGCTTGTTGGTCAGGGCGCCGAAGTTGACGTCGGTGCCCTTGAGCACGCGGGTGGCGGCGATGTGCTGGTCGGCCGGGCGGCCCGGCATCATCAGCGGCATCCACTCGTTCATCACGGCCTTGTCTTCGGTGTATTCCATCTCGGCGAAGGCGTGGTGCTGCTTGAGCAGTTCGAAGCGCTTCTTGAGGAAGGCGACACCTTTGTCACCCTCGACATAGCTCAGGTGCGGCACCGGGTTGATGAAGCCGCGCGGCGAGCCGAAGCTGCCTTTCTTGCTCAGGTAGGCCCAGAACTGGCGGGACACCTCGAACTGGGTATTGATGTGCACGGCCTTCTTGATGTCGATGCTGCCATCGGCGGCCTGGGGCGTATAGTTCAGCTCGCACAGGCCGGCGTGGCCGGTCCCGGCGTTGTTCCAGGGGTTGGAACTTTCCGCGGCACCGGAGTCCATCGCCTCGACGACCTCCAGCTTGAGCGTCGGGTCGAGTTCCTTGAGCAGTACGGCCAGGGTGGCACTCATGATGCCCGCGCCTACCAGTACCACATCAACCGATTCGTTCTGCGCCATTAACGCGTCTCCACAATCTACAGCACCTAATTGACAGCATAGGATTCCTGGGGTCGCCAGGATCGCCATGTCCGACTCTTCGCAGTTCTTGCAACTTCCGCGGACACCGCCAACCGGTCTTGGGGTTCGCCTATTGAACGCCCGGAACTGCCGGTGCGGCAATTCGACTTATGGTCAAGGTATCCGTCGTGCGTGATGGACCGGTTTCAGATACCCATCCAGGATGAGCACTGTTGCCGTCTGTTCGGAGCTGTTCGGGACGTATCTTGCGCTTTTGCACATGCCAGACTGTTCATTTGCTCGCCACACTCTTGTGAAGTTGTGAAAAACCCGTTTTTTCACGCTCTTTTGGAGACGTGAACCTCAAAAGGGACTGCGCGATGGCAACCCACAGGTTCATGCAAAGCGGAAGGCCGGGAAACAGCAGGCACGACAGCCGATGCAAGACCTGAGTGGAAGGCTCTCTGTGGGCGAAGCGGTAAAGGTGCCGGGGTCAAGCGGCGGGTGCGGGGCCCGATCAGGAGACGTCCTTATAATCGGGGGGAGATTATAACGAGGTCGCGGGCAGAAAGGTCGTTCTTCGTGGCTTTTTATTGCGGCATTTGTCAGGCCGGCAGGGTGCGTCGCTGCCAGCGATGGCTTGCGCGGGCGCAAACCCGGGCGTTGGCCGGCAGCGACTGGCCCAGCCAGACCAGCCGGGCTTCGCTGACCTGCACCCAGCCGCTGCCGAGCGGTGGCTGGCTGCACTGCTTGAAGGCCAGGCACTTGCCCTCGGCGTCGAGGCGCGCATAGGTGTTGTGGCGTGGGCGATGGAAAAGCAGGGTCCAGAGCGAGGCCATGGCGGGCGTCCTGTCAGGTCGGGTCTGGGGCAAGGATAGGGCTGGGGTATGAAACCCTTGTGACAGCGGCGGGGTGCGCCTTTTGGCGTGCCTGCTTTTTCTTGCCGCTTATCGCTTGCCGCCCGCCGCTGGGTATACTGTGGGCCTTTGCCGCATTTTCTGGAGAAACGCGCATGTTGCAACGTCTGTTGTTCGGTTTGATCGCGGTGGCCAGCCTCAGCCTGGTCGGTTGTGCCCACAGCCCGCAACAACTCAGCCCGCAACCCAAGCTCACCGCCCAGCTCAACCCGGTCGGCCATGGCCAGCCGGTGGTGGTCAAGGTGGTCGACGGGCGTGCCTCCCAGGCCCTGGGGACCCGCGGTGGCATGTATCCGGAGACCAGCACCATCAGCGTCAATGGCAACGACATCGTACCCAAGCTGCAGGCCCAGGCCGAGGCGGCGGTGCGCCTGCTCGGCTTCACCCCGACGCCGAACGCCTACAACGCCCCGCAGTTGACCGTGACCCTGGCCGAGCTGAAGTACCAGTCGCCCAAGGACAACCTGTACGTGACCGAGGCCACCATCGGCGCCACCTTCCGCGCCGATGTGTCCAACGCCAACCGTCGCTACAGCGGCCGCTACGGCGCGACCCTGGACCAGCGCTTCGGCATGGCGCCGAACCAGGAGACCAACACCAAGCTGGTGAGCGACGTGCTCAGCGATGCCCTGACTCGCCTGTTCAAGGACCCGACCATCGGCCAGGTGCTCGGCGAATAAACCTTTCGTCCCTCGTTATGAAAAAGCCCGCTGTCCGGATGGCTGGACAGCGGGCTTTTTCATGTAGGGTGCGTCAGGCGGCTTCGGTGTAGAAATCCAGCAGGCTGATGCCGGTCTGCACGTCGATTTCCGGGAGGTCCTGGTGGGCGTGGCCGCCGAGGGCGCAGTAGACCAGCCACTGGCGATCCTGGACATTGATGGCGAAGCCGTCGATCAGTGCCTGCTGTTCTTCGCTCTGGGCAACGAGGTAGAGGCGGTCCTGGTTTTCGGCGTGCAGCATGACAAGCTCCGGTGAGGGGAAAAGGCCGACAGGGTGGCTTGCCTGGATGACGAGCGTGTTACAGACAAAATTTAGTGACAGTTGGTCGCAAAAAACGGGCGCGCTAGTCGGGCTTGGGTAGAATGCCGGCTTTCGCTGTCGTTATTCCGAGGTTGCGTGATGTCCTTGCAAATGCTCTGGGGGTTCCTGGCCGCCCATCCGACCAAGCTGATCAACCTGCTGGCGCTGTTGATGACCTGCCCTGGCGGATTGCTGCTGCACAGTGCCCGTCGCCGCGAGATCGTGAGCCGTGAGAGCCTGGCCGCCGACGAAGGCGTGGTCGATGCCTTCGACCAGCGCGTGCCACGCTACTACTACATCCTCGGCTTTTCCTGCCTGGCCATGGCGTTGCTGTTGTCCTGGTTCAGCACCTGGGTCTGAGGGCGCGAGTAGGCGCTCCCTGGGCAAACGTAACGCCTTTGATTTAGCGGGAAACCTGCGGGGGCGGGGGCCGGTTAAGAATCTCACCCGCCATTTGGGGCCGTTTCAAGCCCCATCGCCGGCAAGCCGGCTCCCACAGGGGCCCTGCAAGCCGCATCATGTGGGGTCCACTTGCATGCTGTGGGAGCACCGTGTCAAGCCACAGGGCTCTGCAACCTGACCTGGTACTGGTTGCGCACCGGCGTCGCATACTGCTGGATCAGGTAGGGCCGGTGCTCCACCGGGCAGGCATCCAGGCGGCGCTGCCATTCTTCCTTGGCCCGGGCCAGCTCCTCGGCGGGGAACAGCTTCTGCGCCGTCGGCACCTGCAGTGCAGGGTCCGCTGCATCCCACATCCCATAGGCCAGGTAGTGCACCGGGAACAACCGGTAGCCGCCGAGGATCTGCCGGTCGATTTCCTGGGCCAGTTGCTTGGTGTCCTCGTAATACTCGGTCACCGGCGGCGCGAAGTTGATGTGCACCCGCCCCTTGTAGCCGGTGATGCCCAGGGCGATGCTGTTGTCGTCCTCGCCAGGCGCCTTGGTGTAGCCGCCGGTGGTGGCGCGGATGTACAGCTCGCGGGCCTTGGCCAGGTCGCACGGGTCGTATTCGTAGCTGATCGACACCGGGATCAGGTTCAGGCCCTGGATCACCGCGCCGAACGGCTCGTCCTTGCGGCTCATGTGGAACATCTTGAGGATCGCCGAATCGGTACGGTCGTCGCCGTCCTTGGCCCGGCCTTCGGCCTGGGCGATCCAGATCGACACGCAGTCGTTGCGGATCGAGTGATTGATGTAGGCCGACAGCAATTGGTAGGCCGCCAGCTTTTCCCGGCGACCGCTCAGCGAGCGGTGGACGATGAAGCTCTTGTTCAGCCGCATCATGTCGCTGACGAAGGGCTTTTGCAGCAGGTTGTCGCCGATGGCGATGCGTGGCGTCGGCAGGCCGGCGTGATACACCGCGTAGTTGACGAAGGCCGGGTCCATCACGATGTCGCGATGGTTGGCCAGGAACAGGTAGGCCTCGCCCGACTTGAGCTGCTCGACGCCCGAGTAGGTGACGCCGTCGGTGGCGCGTTCGATGGTCTGGTCGACGTAGTACTCGACTTTGTCCTGCAGGGTCGAAACGCATTCGACGCCCGCGAATTCCTTGCGCAGGCGGCGGGCGATCAGCGGTTTGAGCAGCCAGCCGAAGGCGCCCGCCATGCGCGGGAAGCGGAAGTGGGTGAGGATATCGAGGAATGCCGGGTCGCTGAGCAGGCGTGCCAGAACGGCAGGGACCTCAGCGTCGTCGTACGGTCGGATGGCATCGAATTCGCCCATCATGCTCTCTTGTTGGAAACGGCTAGGGTAGTAAGGTAGGGACGGGTCCGAAAAAACGGCTCGGACACACACAGGCCCTGTAAACAGACCGGCAATTATACGCACAAGTCACCGCGGAGGCCGCGATGCTGGAAACCGACTTCTATCGTTGCCCGTATTGCGGCGAATCGGTGGAGACCACCGTCGACCTTTCCGGCGGGGACCAGGTCTATACCGAGGACTGCCAGGTCTGTTGCCAGCCCATCGTGTTCATTCTGCAGGTGCATGGTGACGAATGGATGCTCGAGGTCAGACGCGAGGACGATGCCTGATGCGACGGATCTACGAACCGGAAAGCCTGATGGAGGCCGAACTGCTGCTGGGCATGCTCGTCAGCGAGGGGGTCGATGCGCACCTGGTGGGCCGCGACCTGGTCGGTGCTGCCGGCGAGTTGCCGATGCACGGGTTGCTGGGCCTGGCGGTGGCGGACGAGCAGGCCGGCTACGCACGGCAGCTGATCGATGCGTACAATGCCGCCCAGCCACTTGCCGGCGACGAACCGGAGAGTTTCCCCGGAATCCTGATTTGCTAGGTTTTTATCGCCATGTGTGGACGCTACGCCTTGTTTCGCTGGTCTGCGGCCTTTGCCGCCTTGCCGGGGTATCCCACCGACCAGCGGGCGCAATGGAACATCGCCCCGGGCGGCTCGGTGCTGATCCAGCGCCTGGTCGACGGCCAGTTGCAACTGGCGCGGGCGCGCTGGGGGCTGACCCCGGCCTGGCTCACCGACCTTTCCCGCACGCCTGCCCAGGCCCGCGCCGAGACCCTCGTCGAGCAGCCGATGTTCCGTGAGGCGTTTCGCCGGCGCCGCTGCCTGATGCCGGCCAATGGTTTCTACGAATGGCGTGGCAACGTGCGCAAACGGCCGTACTGGTTGACGCCGGGGGAGGGTTCGTCACTGTTCTTCGCTGCGCTGTGGGAGGCCTACCCGGTGCAGGAGCAGGTGTGGCTGAGCTGCGCGGTGGTGACCCAGGCGGCGATGAACCAGCGTCGGCCGTTGATCCTGGATGAAGCGGGGCAGGCGGCCTGGCTCGACCCCGACACGCCATTGCCGCGCCTGCACGAGCTGCTGGCCAGCCCGCCGGCCGCCCTGCGCGAGCGGGCGCTGGCGCCTTTCGTCAATGATCCGAAGCTCGATGCGCCGGAGTGCCTGACCCCGGCCTGATGCCGTCGTGAGAACGCATGGGGCTGGCGAGAAATCTTCCCTGCGGCTCTGGCGGGGGCTGGCGTCTCGGCCTAGGATACGCCGCATGTACAGAGGGAGTGTTTCCATGCGTAGATCGTTTGTTGTCAGCATGCTGGGCGCCAGCATCCTGCTGGCGGGCTGCCAGGCGGTGAACACCACCAGCGGTGGTGCGGTGGGTGTCGAGCGCAAGCAGTACATGTTCAGCATGCTCTCGACCGATGAGGTCAACCAGATGTATGCCCAGTCGTACCAGCAGACCCTCAGCGAGGCGTCGAGCAAGGGCGTGCTGGACAAGACCAGTGCCAAGGCCAAGCGCGTCCAGGCCATCGCCGACCGCCTGATCGCCCAGGCACCGAAATTCCGCCCGGATGCCGCGCAGTGGAAGTGGGAGGTCAACCTGATCCAGAGCGACGAGCTCAATGCCAACTGTGGCCCCGGTGGCAAAATCATCTTCTATACCGGCCTGATCGATAAGCTCCAGCTCACCGATGCCGAGATCGCTGCGGTCATGGGCCACGAGATCGCCCACGCCCTGCGCGAGCATGGCCGTGAGGCGATGTCCAAGGCCTATGGCGTGGAAATGGCCCGCCAGGGTGCCGGTGCATTGTTCGGCCTGGGCCAGGACAGCATGGCCCTGGCCGACACCGTGGTGAACTACGCCATGACCTTGCCCAACAGCCGCGCGAACGAGAACGAAGCCGACCTGATCGGCCTGGAGCTGGCGGCCCGCGCCGGCTATGACCCGAATGCCGCGATCACCCTGTGGGACAAGATGAGCAAGGCTTCGGAGGGCGCGCCGCCCGAGTTCATGAGCACCCACCCGGCGTCCAGCAGCCGCATTGCCGCACTGCAGGCGGCCATTCCCAAGGTGATGCCGCTGTACCAGGCCGCCCGGAAATAAGCTGCAAGCGGTCAGCCAATCCAGCCACTGGCCCGCATCGCCGAATATACCGCCACTGCGGCGAGGACGAAGAACGCTGTGGCGGCCAGGCGGCGGATCAGGGTCAGTGGCAGTTTCTCGGCGGCGAAGTTGCCCGCCAGCACCACCGGCACGTTGGCGATCAGCATGCCCACGGTGGTGCCGATGATGACCATGATCAGATGAGGGTACTGGGCCGCCAGCATGACCGTGGCGACCTGGGTCTTGTCGCCGATCTCGGCCAGGAAGAAGGCGATCAGCGTGGTGACGAACGGCCCGAAGCGACGCGCGGCGCTATTCTCGTCATCGTCCATCTTGTCTGGAACCAGGGTCCACAGCGCGGTGGCGGCAAAACTGGCGGCGAGTATCCAGTGCAGCACGGTCTCGCTGAAGAAGCCGCTGACCCAGGCGCCCACGGCACCTGCGGCGGCATGGTTGGCCAGGGTGGCGGCGACGATGCCGGCAATGATCGGCCAAGGCTTGCGAAAGCGGGCGGCGAGAATGAGCGCGAGCAACTGCGTCTTGTCACCGATCTCGGCGAGGGCGACGATCGCGGTGGGGACGAGCAGGGATTCCAACATCAGGGTTCCTACGGGGGCGGGCCGACACGGCTATGACACGTACAGCCTCCCCGCCCCGGGTAAGGTGTGCGTGTCATAGGTCTTGTCAAACCCCTTGAGCCGTCTGTGCGGCGATCGGGTCGCACGCGCCATGGCCTGTGGGCCAAGTGTGTTGACGCGTGCCGGGCGAGCGGGGGCTCGCGGGAGACTACTCCCCTAGGACGGTGCGGATTCTGCCTAGGAGAATCCTTTTCGGCAAGCCTTGTTTTTATCCACGTGTTGCCTGGTAGATGCGAAAACCGTCTGCCTCGGCGCGTACCCGGCAATTGCCCAGGGCCCCTTCGATGAGCGGCTGGTAGCGCAGGAAGCTGTTGGCTACCAGGCGCATTTCGCCGCCTTTTTCCAGGTGTTCGCTGGATTTTCTCAGGAGATCTTCCGATGCCTGGTAATCGGTATGGACACCGGTATGGAAGGGCGGATTGCTCAGGATCAGGGCCAGCCCCTTGGGCGCGGCATCGATGCCGTCACCACTGATCACTTCGCCCTCCAGACCGTTGGCCGCCAAGGTCAGGCGGCTGCTGGCCACGGCGAAGGCATCCACGTCGAGCAGGGTCACGTGGCTCTGCGGGTAGCGGCGTTTGACCGTGGCGCCCAGCACGCCGGCGCCGCAGCCGAAGTCCAGCACATGGCCGACCGGCAGCGCGTCCAGGTGCTGGAGCAGCAGGGCAGTGCCACGATCCAGCCGGCCATGGCTGAACACGCCGGGCAGGCTGACCACCTGCAACGGGCCGTCCTCCAGGGCCAGTTCGAAACGTTCGGCCAGGCTCTCCAGCGGCAGGGCCTGTGGCGCCTCTTCCACGGTCACCTGCCAGAGCTGGCAGTGCCGGGCGCTGTCGAGCTTGCGGGGCTTGCCGAAGGCTCGCAATTGCTTGGCCGCGCCTTCGATGCCGCCGCGTTTCTCGCCGACCAGGTACAGCTCGCGCCCCGCCAGGCGAGCCGCCAGGGCGTTGAGCAGGTAGGCCGTCAGTTCGCGGGACTTGGGCAGGAACAGCACGGCGGCCTCGAAGGGCACGTCCGGCACCGTCACCCCATAATGGCTGCGGCCGGCGAAACGGCCATCGAGCAAGGCCTGGTCTCCGGCATGCCAGGCCCAGCCGTTGGCCTGCGGCAACTGGCCGAGCAGGTCGTCGGCGGGCAGCCCGGCGAGCAGCAGCGGGCCCTGGAACAGTTCGGCCTGGCGAAGCAACACTTCACTGCGCGGGTCCATGGACGACGTCTCCTGAAAAAATGGCGCAGTGTACCAGAGCCTCCTGGGCGTCAGCCGACCACTCGCCGTGGTTGGCCGGCGAAGAAGGCCTGGGCGTTCTCGCTCAGCTGGCCGACGATGCGCTGGCGTGACTCCACCGCGCCCCAGGCGCTGTGCGGGGTCACGATCAGGCGTGGTACGTCCGGTTCGAGCAACGGGTTGCCATTGGTTGGCGGCTCGACGCTCAGCACATCGGTGGCAGCGCCGCCCAGGTGACCGCTGCGCAGGGCATCGGCCAGCGCCTGCTCGTCGATCAGGCCGCCACGGGCGGTGTTGACCACCAGGGCGCCGGGCTTGAGCAGGGCCAGTTCGCGGACGCCGATCATATGCCGGGTGTGTTCGTTGAGTGGACAGTGCAGGGTCAGGGCGTCGACCTGGGGAAGCAGCTCGTCCAGGGGCAGGCGCTCTGCACGGGCCGGGCGCCCGGGGATCTGCCCGCTGAGCACGCGCATGCCGAAGGCCTCGGCCAGCCGCGCCACGGCACCGCCCAGTTCGCCGTGCCCGAGCAGGCCAAGGGTCTTGCCTTGCAGCTCGACGATGGGGAAGTCCAGCAGGCAGAACTGGCTGGCCGTCGCCCAGCGTCCCTCGGCCACGGCCTGGTTGTAGTCGCACAGGCGGGTCGCCAGGGCCAGCAGCAGGGCCAGGGTGTGCTGTGCCACCGATGGCGTGCCGTAGCCCTGGCAGTTGCACACCGTGATGCCTTGGGCGCGTGCGGCCTGCAGGTCGACATTGTTGGTGCCGGTGGCCGCGATCAGGATCAGTTTCAGCTGCGGGTTGGCCGCCAGGGCAGCGGCGTCGAGCATCACCTTGTTGCTGATCACCGCCGTGGCGCCTTGCAGGCGTTCGGCGACCTGCTCCGATGTGGTCGCGGCGTGCAATTGCAGGCTGTCGAACTGTTGTGCCAGGGGCGAGAGGTCGAGGTCGCCGAGGTCCAGGGATTGATGGTCGAGAAAGACGGCGTGGCGCGGGCTGGGCATCCGGGGGCTCCGAGGGCTGGGGTCATGGGGCGATGCTGATGCCCCAACCTGAAGCCGGGCTCTCGAAGTGTCAAGTCGGCCACTCATACCTTGGGCGGCGCAAATCATTCCTTCGGCTGATTTGACCGGCGCGTCACCGATCTAGAGTAACCCCCTGACTTGTCCGGCCCGCATTGCAGAAAAGGGATCCCCATGTTGCAGACGCGTATCATCGAGCCCGCCGAGGGCGCCTACACCTTCCCGTTGCTGATCAAGCGCCTGCTGATGTCTGGCAGCCGCTACGAGAAGACTCGCGAGATCGTCTACCGCGACCAGTTGCGCCTGACCTACCCACAACTGGTCGAGCGGGTCGCCCGCCTGGCCAACGTGCTGACCGAGGCCGGGGTCAAGGCCGGTGACACGGTGGCTGTGATGGACTGGGACAGCCACCGCTACCTGGAGTGCATGTTCGCCATCCCGATGATCGGTGCGGTGGTGCACACCATCAATGTGCGCCTGTCGCCGGAGCAGATCCTCTACACCATGAACCACGCTGAAGACCGTCTCGTGCTGGTCAACAGCGATTTCGTCGGCCTCTACCAGGCCATCGCCGGGCAGTTGACCACGGTGGAAAAGACCCTGCTGCTGACCGATGGCCAGGACAAGACCGCCGACCTGCCCGACCTGGTCGGCGAATACGAGCAACTGCTCGCCGCCGCCAGCCCACACCATGACTTCCCCGACTTCGACGAGAACTCGGTGGCCACCACCTTCTACACCACGGGCACCACCGGCAACCCCAAGGGCGTGTTCTTCACCCATCGCCAACTGGTGCTGCACACCCTGGCCGAGGCCTCGGTGACCGGCAGCATCGACAGCGTGCGCCTGCTTGGCAGCAACGATGTGTACATGCCCATCACGCCGATGTTCCATGTGCATGCCTGGGGCATTCCCTATGCTGCGACCATGCTCGGCATGAAGCAGGTCTACCCGGGGCGCTACGAGCCGGACATGCTGGTCAAGCTGTGGCGCGAGGAGAAGGTGACCTTCTCCCACTGCGTGCCGACCATCCTGCAGATGCTGCTCAACTGCCCATCGGCCCAGGGCCAGGACTTCGCCGGCTGGAAGATCATCATCGGCGGCAGTGCGCTCAACCGTGCGTTGTACGAAGCGGCCCTGGCCCGTGGCATCCAACTGACTGCGGCGTACGGCATGTCCGAGACCTGCCCGCTGATTTCCTGCGCGCACCTGAACGACGAACTGCAGGCCGGTAGCGAGGACGAGCGCATCTCCTACCGGATCAAGGCCGGTGTGCCGGTGCCGCTGGTGGAAGCGGCGATCGTCGACGAACAGGGCAACTTCCTCCCCGCCGATGGCGAGACCCAGGGCGAACTGGTACTGCGTGCGCCCTGGCTGTCGATGGGCTACTTCAAGGAGCCGCAGAAAAGCGAGGAGCTGTGGCAGGGTGGCTGGCTGCATACCGGTGACGTCGCCACCCTCGACGGCATGGGCTACATCGATATCCGCGATCGCATCAAGGATGTGATCAAGACCGGTGGCGAGTGGATCTCGTCCCTCGACCTGGAAGACCTGATCAGCCGTCATCCGGCCGTGCGTGAAGTGGCGGTGGTCGGGGTCGCCGACCCGCAATGGGGCGAGCGGCCATTCGCCTTGCTGGTGGTGCGCGAGGGGCAGAGCATCGACGCGCGCAGCCTCAAGGATCACCTCAAGCCTTTCGTCGAGCAAGGTCACATCAACAAGTGGGCGATTCCCAGCCAGATCGCCGTTGTTACTGAAATTCCCAAGACCAGTGTCGGCAAGCTCGACAAGAAGCGTATCCGCGTGGATATCAGCCAGTGGCAGGCCAGTAACAGCGCCTTCCTGTCGACCCTGTAACACCTGCGCGGGGCGCGACCGTCCAGGCGCGTCCCGCATTCCAGAGCGGCTGCGGCCTTGTCAAACGGCAAATATGCGCCATGCTTCTTTCCTGTCGGCAGGCAGGCGCCTGCGGGGTGGGCGCTGGCAGGGTGCGCAAATCACACTTTAGAGGGATCAAGCGCCTGTGCCTGCTGGCTATAGTCGGGGTCAGGGGATTTTCAGGAATGGGGAGGGCGAGGCGCACAAGCCGCTTCGCCGCGGGCGCAAGCCTGCTGCACCGGTCTCGGGGCCGTTTCTGAAAAGGACTCACTGCCATAACAAAAAAGTACATGGAGTAGCGTCGATGACATCTGCAAACCAGTTCTGGCGCCGGGCGAAGCTGCCCTTGGCCGTCAGCCTCGCTTCCACGCTCGCAAGTCCCGCATTCGGTGTCAGCTTCAACATCGGGGAAATCGAAGGCCAGTTCGATTCGTCGCTCTCCGTCGGGGCCAGTTGGTCGACAGCCAAGCCGAACAAGAACCTCATCGGGGTCAACAACGGTGGCCGGGGCCTTTCGCAGACTTCCGACGACGGCCACCTGAACTTCAAGCGCGGTGAAACCTTCTCGAAGATCTTCAAGGGTATCCACGACCTCGAACTCAAGTACGGCGACACCGGGGTGTTCGTCCGCGGCAAGTACTGGTACGACTTCGAGCTCAAGGACGAAAATCGCCCGTTCAAGGACATCAGCGACTCCAACCGCAAGGAAGGCGCCAAGTCTTCCGGTGCCGAGCTGCTCGATGCCTTCATCTACCACAACTACAGCCTCGGCGACCTGCCGGGCACGGTGCGCCTGGGCAAGCAGGTGGTCAGCTGGGGGGAGAGTACCTTCATCGGCAGCGGCATCAACGCCGTCAACCCGATCGACGTCTCGGCGTTCCGCCGGCCCGGTGCCGAGATCAAGGAAGGCCTGATCCCGGTCAACATGTTCTACCTGTCCCAGAGCGTCTCCGACAACCTGTCGTTCGAGGGCTTCTACCAACTGGAATGGGACCAGACCGTCGTCGATAACTGCGGCACCTTCTTCTCCCAGCCGGATGTGATCGCCGATGGTTGCGACAACAACCTGGCGGTACTGGCCACCCAGTCCACGCTGGCCGGCAGGCTCGGCCCGCTGGCCGCTCCGGTGGGGGCCACGCTGGCGGGGCAGGGCGTGAACTGGGGCTCGCCCGACGAAGGGGTGATCGTGCGTCGTGGGCCCGACCGCGATGCACGGGACAGCGGTCAGTTCGGCGTGGCCCTGCGCTACATGTACGAGCCGTTGAACACCGAGTTCGGCGGTTACTTCATGAACTACCACAGCCGTGCGCCGATCTTCAGTGGCCGCGGCGCCGATGCCCAGTACTACGACCCGAACAGGCTGGGCGCCGCCTTGATCGGTGCGGGCGTGCCTGCTGGTGCGCTGGGTGCGCTACTGCCTTCGTTGATGCCGCTGGTGGTCGCGGGCAATTCCAGCTACTACGTGGAATACCCGGAAGATATCCGCCTCTACGGTCTGAGCTTCTCCACCACGCTGCCCAGCGGCACGGCGTGGAGCGGTGAAATCAGCTATCGCCCGAACGCACCGGTGCAGTTGAACACGACCGATATCCTCTATTCGGGCCTGACGCCGCTCGACCCTGACGCTTCGGTGTTGCAGGGTAGGCCGGGCACGGACCAGCCGGGCTATCGCCGTAAGGAAATCACCCAGCTGCAAACCACCTTCACGCACTTCTTCGACCAGGTGATGGGCGCCGAGCGCCTGACCATGGTGGGTGAAATCGGCTGGACCCACGTCGGTGGCCTGGAAAGCACGTCCAAGGCTCGCTACGGGCGTGATCCGGTCTACGGCCCGGGGCCGCTGCCCAATGGCCGTTGCCAGTCGTTGAACGCCAGCACCGTGGGCACCGGGCCGCAGAACAACGTGTCGCGCTACTGCGAGAACGACGGCTACACCACCAGCGATTCCTGGGGTTACCGCGTTCGGGCCATCTGGGACTACAACAACGTCTTCGCCGGCGTGAACCTGCGCCCGAGCGTGGCCTGGTCCCATGACGTCGATGGCTACTCGCCGGGCCCGGGCGGCAACTTCGAGGAAGGGCGCAAGGCGATCAGCCTGGGCCTGGATGCCGAGTACCAGCAGACCTACACGGCCAGCCTGTCATACACCAACTTCTTCGATGGCAAGTACACCACCGTGGATGATCGCGATTTCATCGCCCTCAGCTTCGGCGTGAACTTCTAAGAACACTGATCCAGGACGACACAGAATGAACAAGACCAGAAGTCTGCTGCAAGCCGGTGTGCTGGGCCTGTCCCTGCTGGCGACCAGCGTCATGGCTGCGGTTTCCGCCGACGAGGCGGCCAAGTTGGGCACCACCCTGACCCCGATGGGGGCGGAGAAGGCGGGCAATGCCGATGGTTCCATCGGCCCGTGGGAGCCGTTGTCCAAGACCGCGGGCAGCGCCGATGCCAAGGGGTTCCTGTCTGACCCATACGCCAGCGACAAGCCGCTGTTCACCATCACCGCGCAGAACGTCGACCAGTACAAGGACAAGCTGTCCCCAGGCCAGGTGGCGATGTTCAAGCGCTATCCGCAGACCTACAAGATCCCAGTGTACAAGACCCATCGCGGCTCGACGGTGCCCGATGAAGTCTTCGCCGCCATCAAGGAGAACGCCACCAAGACCACCCTGGTCGAGGGCGGCAACGGCCTGAACAACTTCCGTACCGCCATCCCGTTCCCGATTCCCAAGAGCGGCATCGAGGTGATCTGGAACCACATCACCCGCTACCGGGGCGGCAGCGTGACCCGCCTGGTGACCCAGGCCACGCCGCAGCAGAATGGCTCCTACAGCCTGGTGTACTTCCAGGACCAGTTCGTCTTCCGTGACCGGATGAAGGACTACGACCCGAACAACCCAGGCAACGTGCTGTTCTACTTCAAGCAGAAGGTGACGGCGCCGGCGCGCCTGGCCGGGACCGTGCTGCTCGTCCACGAGACCCTGGACCAGGTCAAGGAGCCTCGCAAGGCGTGGATCTACAACGCCGGCCAGCGCCGCGTGCGCCAGGCGCCGCAGGTGTCCTACGACGGGCCAGGTACTGCCGCCGACGGCCTGCGGACGTCCGACAACCTGGACATGTACAACGGCGCACCGGACCGCTACGACTGGAAGCTGGAAGGCAAGAAGGAGATGTACATCGCCTCCAACAGCTACAAGCTCGACGATCCGAAGCTCAAGTATGCCGACATCCTCAAACCGGGCCACATCAACCAGGACCTGTCTCGCTACGAGCTGCGCCGTGTGTGGCATGTGGTCGCCACCCTCAAGCCGGGGCAGCGGCACATCTATGCCAAGCGTGACTTCTACATCGACGAGGACACCTGGCAGGCCGCGGTGATCGACCAGTACGACGGGCGCGGGCAGCTGTGGCGCGTGTCCGAGGCCCATGCGCAGGACTACTACAACGTGCAGGTGCCGTGGTACACCCTGGAAGCCATCTACGACCTGCAATCGGGGCGCTACCTGGCGCTGGGCATGAAGAACGAAGAGAAGCGTGCCTACGACTTCGGCTTCAGTGCCAGCAAGAGCGACTTCCAGCCAGCTGCGCTGCGCCAGGAGGGGGTGCGTTGAGGCGGGTGTGATGAACCTTGTGTGATCTCCCGAAAACGCCCCGGCTTGCCGGTAATGCTGTTCACTTAAGCCATTGGGGCCGCCTTGCGGCCCTTCGCGGGCAAGCCCGCTCCCACAAGTACGCTGCAAACCTCAAGGAATGCACGCTCCTGTGGGAGCGGGCTCGCCCGCGAAGGGCTGCAAGGCAGCCCCTATCGATGTCACATCAGACTTAAGTGAACAGCATTACGGCTTGCCGGGGCGTTTTCGTCATGTGCCTTGGTCGGCTATGGGAAGCAGCTCCTATCCTAAAGAACTGTAAGCACTGTTTCTTTTTGTCGTAGTCTTTTTCAGCGCAAACCCACCCCATCATCTTCAAATGCGCTGCGTTACCCGCTAGTCTCGCAACCATCCATACCGCCGAAATTCTTCCAATCAGAACGAGCCGGCCATGACAGATCTGTCCCGTACGCATGGATTCGCCAGTCAGGCCATGGGCCTGCTGGACGGGCGTTTCTTCCGGCCGCCCCTGCCTGATGGCCATGTGCCCAGGGCGCGGTTGTGCCAACGCCTCCAGTCCGGCCTGAGTGGCCGTCTGCTGCTGGTCAACGCCCCGGCGGGTTTCGGTAAGAGTTCGCTGGCCATCGAGTTCTGCCAGGCGTTGCCTGGCCACTGGCGCAGCCTCTGGCTCGGCCTGAGCCAACGCGATGCCGACCCCGGCCGTTTCCTCGAGCGCCTGCTCGAAGGCCTGCAGCAGTTCTGTCCGGCCCTGGGTGGCCAGGCCATGGGCTTGCTGAAGATGCGCCAACGCCACCAGCCGTTCGCCTTCGAGGAGTGGCTCGATGGCCTGCTCGACGAGCTCGCCCTCTACCTGCAAGCCGATACCCCCCTCTTGCTGGTGCTGGATGACTATCACCTGGCCCAGGGGCCGGTCCTCGACCGCTGCCTGCAGTTCTTCCTCAATCACCTGCCAGGCGGGCTGGTCCTGCTGGTCACCAGCCGCCAGCGGCCGGACTGGCACCTGGCGCGGTTGCGCCTGTCGCGTCAACTGGTGGAGCTGAACGAACAGGACCTGCGCCTGACCCCCGAGGAGGCCCTGGCCGTGATCGGCCGCCAGCCCACCGGCCTGCGTGGGCAAGCGCTGGACAACCTGATCCAGCGCAGCGACGGCTGGGTCGCCGGGCTGCGTTTCTGGCAACTGGCGGCCAGCGAGTCCGGCGACGACAATGCCTTGCCCCAGGCCCTGCACGGCGGTGAAGGGCTGATCCGTGACTACCTGCTCGAGGAAGTCATCGAGATCCTGCCCACGGATGTGCAGGCCTTTCTCTACGACACGGCCTGCCAGGAGCGCTTCTGCGCCGAGCTGTGCGACGCCCTGCGCGAGCGCCAGGACAGCGCCAGCATCCTGCGTTACCTGCAGGCCCACCAAGTGTTCCTGGTGCCGCTGGACGAGCATGGCCACTGGTTCCGCTACCATCACCTGTTCTCCGACCTGCTGCGCAGCCGGCAGGCCAGCGAACCCCTGGCGGCCTTGCACCTACGCGCCTGCCGTTGGTTCCAGGCGCAGGGGCTGCTCGACGAGGCGGTGGAACAGGCATTGCGCGCCGGCCACCTGGATGTGGCTGCCGACTTGGTGCAGAGCCTGTCGGAGGAGCAACTGCTGGCCGAGCAGAATGTCGGCATGCTGCTGCGCTGGAAGATGGACCTGCCCGACAGCCTGCTGATCAGCACCCCTCGGTTGATCGTCCTGTACAGCTGGGCACTGGGGTTGGCCTGCCAACTGGACGCGGCCGAGGAGCTGGCGGCCTACCTCAGCCGCTTCCTGCCAGCCCCGTCGGCCACGGCACAGAAATCCATGCTCGCCCAGTGGCTGGCCCTGAGCGGGGTCATCGCCCGTGGCCGTGGCGATCGCCAGCGGACCCTGGCCTATTGCGGCGAGGCGCTGCAGAGCCTGCCATACAAGCGCTATGGCCAACGCCTGGTGTGCCTGTCGACGCTGTCCAACCTGGCGATCGCCGATGCCGACTTCTGGCGGGCGCGAGGCTGGAACCGCGAGGCCCTGGAGCTCGCCCAGCGGGTCGGCAACCCGCTGTTCGAAGCCCTGGCCCACTATGACCGGGCGCGGGTCCTGCATGCCCGGGGCGAGGTATTGCGTGCCCTGGACGAGGTGCGCCAAGGGCTGCAACGCCTGCAGGGGTTGTCGGCGCAGCGCCTGTATGCGGTACGCGCCAGGCTCACCTTGTACGAGGGCTACCTGCTGGTGGCGCGGCTGCAACCGGCCCAGGGCCGCACACGGCTCCGCGCCGGGCTCAGCGAGGCACGTGCCTGCCGCGACATCAGCGTGTTGATCGGCCATTGCGTGATCGCCTCGCTCGATGGGCGTGAAGGCTGTTTCGCCGAGGCCTTCGCCGAGCTGGCCGAGGCCGAGCGGTTGATGCATATCTGGGACGTGCCACCGATCTTCTACCTGGCCATGATCACCCTGGTGAAATGCGAGCTGTGGCTGGCCCAGGGGCGTACGGATCTTGCCGAGTCCTGGCTGTTGCGCCTGGGCCAGACCTACGGCGGCGAGCAGCCTGCGGCCGCACCGGAGTTCCACCCCCTGCTGCCGTTGCACATCGAGTTGCAGCAGGCCCTGCTGGAGCGTGTCCTGGGGCGTCCGGACGCGGCCGCCGAACGCCTGCAGGCGCTGGTCGAGCGTGGCCTGGCCAGTGGCGGGATGATGCTGGCGGTCAGTGCCTTGTGCCAGTGGACCGCCCTGTCGCTGGGCGAGGGGCGCGAGCAAGAAGCCGCCAGCGTGCTGCCCAGGGCACTGGAGGCGGCCCAGGGCGGCGCGTTGCAGCCGTTCCAGCGCTTGATCGAAGACCATCCCCACTGGTTGCGCGAACAACTGGTCGCGCGCCCGGCCTGCCTGGTCCAGGCTGAGCTGCTGGCGCGCCTGCCGCGGCCCCAGGCCAGCGACGCGGCCGAGGCCCTGAGCGGCCGGGAGCTGGCCGTGCTGGAACTGATTGCCCAAGGATGCTCGAACCAGCAGATCAGCGAGCGCCTGTTCATTTCCTTGCACACCGTCAAGACCCACGCCAGCCACATCAACAGCAAGCTCGGTGTAGAGCGGCGAACCCAAGCGGTGGCCAAGGCCAAGTCCCTGGGCCTGTTGGCCTAGCTCCCGGAGCGTGGGGGCGGTAAAATAGTGGCATTAAGCCATTGCTGCTGGCGCCGTCTATTCCGGGCTCATCTTTCCCGACCCGCTGCCGATACGCTGTTCGGCGGTACGCATCGCCACGCGCCATTTTCCACCCACTCCACTACAGGTCGTGTTGATGCTGCAGTACGGGCAAAAAAGCTTTCTGATCGTCGACGACTTCACCGACTTCCGTACGTCGACCCGTTCGATGCTCCGTGAGCTGGGCGTGCGTGATGTGGACACCGCCGACAGTGGAGAGCAGGCCCTGCGCATGTGTGCGCAGAAGCGCTACGACTTCATCCTCCAGGACTTTCACCTGGGCGATGGCAAGAAGAATGGCCAGCAGGTGCTCGAGGACCTGATCCTCGACAAGCTGGTCAGCCATGAGTGCGTGTTCATCATGGTCACTGCCGAGAGCAGCCAGTCCATCGTCCTCAGCGCCATCGAACATGAACCCGATGCCTACCTGACCAAGCCGTTCAACCGCGTCGGCCTGGCCCAGCGCCTGGAGAAGCTGGTGCAACGCAAGACCTTGCTCAAGCCCATCCTGCAGGCCCTGGACCGTGAGCGTCCGGCCGAGGTGCTGGCGGCCTGTGCCGAGCTGTGCCGGAAGGACCCGCGCTTCGCCCCGTTGTGCCTGCGCTACCGGGCTGACGCCTTGCGCAACCTCAATCGTTTCGACGAGCTGGAGAAGTTCCTCAAGGCCATTCTCGCCAGCCGGCCCCAGCCCTGGGCGTATTCGGCGCTGGGCAGCCTGCTGCACAAGCGTGGCCAGCATGCTCAGGCCCAGGGGGTGTACGAACAGGCGCTCAAGGCATTCCCGATCATGCCGGGGCTGTACGATGGCATGGCCGAAGTGCTGGTGGCCCAGGGCGAGACCCGGCGAGCCCAGCACATGCTCGAAGAGGCGGTACGCCTTTCGCCCCTGGCGGTGCGCCGCCAGGCGGCGCTGGGCAAGCTGGCGCTGGACAACCAGGACTTCGAGAGCGCCTCGAAGGCCTATCGCCACGCGGTGAACCAGGGCCAGAGCTCACGCTACAAGAACCCGGAAAGCAACCTGGGCCTGGTCCAGGCATTGATGAGCAAGAACATCGGCAATGGCCTGGATGCGCGAACCCGCGTCGAGATCAACACGGTGCTCAGCGAGGTGGCCAAGGAGCATGTCGAAGACCAGGGGTTGCAGGTCCGTGCGCGCTTGATGAAGGCCGCCAGCCTGCAGCAGGCTGGCGACCCGGAGACGGCCGCCAAGCTTACCGACCAGGCCATGCAGCGGCTGGAGAAGATGGACCAGTTCTTCTCCGTCGAGGCGGCGCTCACCGTGGCCAAGCAGTTGCAGGCGCTCGGCCAGCCGTCGGCGGGCACCACGATCCTCAAGGGCTGCGTGGAAACCTATGGCGACGATCCCAAGGTCATGCAGAGTGTCGCCAAGCTTACCAGCGACCCGGTGGTGCTCGGTGCCGTCACCGAGGCGGTCGACCTCAACCGCCAGGGCGTGCGCAGCTACCAGGCCGGTCAGCTCACCGAGGCCCTGGAGATGTTCCGCCGGGCATTGTCGTTGCAACCGAAGAACATCAGCATCGCTCTCAACACCACCCAGGCGCTGTTGCGCATTGCTGGCCAGAGCCCATCGCCTGCGATCATGCAGGAGTGCCGCGACTGCCTGCAGAGTGTCGCTGGGATTCCCGCTAGCGACAGCCGCTACGAGCGCTACCGCAAACTGCATATCCGGGTCTTCGGCGCATGAACCACAACGACCAGGGGCTGGATTTCTCCACGGTGATCGCCTCCACCGTGCACGACATGAAAAACTCGCTCTCGGCCCTGATCCAGGCCCACGACCAGTGGCTGGCGCGCTTGCCCGAGGCCCTGCGGGGGGGCAGCGAGCAGGGGGTGATGGAGCACGAGTTCCGCCATTTGAACGGCATGCTGGTGCAACTGCTGGGCCTGTACAAGCTGGGGATCAACCAGTTGCCGATCTGCCCTGACTACCACGAGTTGGACGACTTCATCGAAGCCCAGCTCGCTGTCCACCAGGAGGTGCTCGAGCACCGCGATATCCTTGCCACCTGGCGTGTCGACAGCGATAACCCGCTGGGCTTCTTCGACCGTGAGCTGGTCGCCTCGGCGGTGTCCAACGTACTCACCAATGCCATCCGCTACGCCAGCCATGCCCTGTTGATCAGCATCGAGGAAGAGGGGGAGCAACTGGTGATCAGCATCAACGATGACGGCGCAGGGTATCCCGCGCGCATGCTCGAGCCTGAGCAGGAGCATGCCCTGGGTATCGACTCGCGCACAGGCAGCACCGGCCTGGGGCTGTACTTCGCCGCACGCATCGCCGCGCTGCATGAGCGCGACGGCATGCGGGGGCGGATCGAGATCGCCAACGGCGGGCCGCTTGGCGGTGGGTTGTTCAGGCTGTACCTGCCATAGCGTCCCGACGCGATAGCCTTCAGCCCATGCCCAGCGCGTTGGGCAGCACCAGCGAGATCCACGGCACATAGGTGACCAGGATCAGGAACAGCAGGAGCAGGAGCAGCCAGGGCGCCGCTGCGCGTACCGTCGCCGTCAGGGGCATGCCCGTCACCGCTGAGGTGACGAACAGGTTCAGCCCAACCGGTGGGGTAACCAGGCCGATCTCCAGGTTGACCACCATGATGATGCCCAGGTGGATCGGGTCGATGCCCAGTTGCATGGCGATCGGGAACAGGATCGGCGCCAGGATCAGGATGATCGCCGAGGGTTCCATGAAGGCCCCCGCCACCAATAGCACCAGGTTCACCACCAGCAGGAAGGTCACCGGCGTCAGGCCTGCATCGAGAACCCAGGCGGTGATCTGCTGGGGGAGCTGCTCGGTGGTCAGGACATGGGCGAAGAGCATGGCGTTGGCGATGATGAACATCAGCATGATGCTCAGCTTGGCGGACTCGAGCAGCACCTTCGGGGCTTCTCGCACGCTCATGTCACGGTAGACGAACAGGGCGATGAACGCCGAGTAGACCGCGGCCACCGCTGCCGCCTCGGTAGGGGTGAACATGCCGGTATAGATGCCGCCGAGGATGATCACCATCAGCAGCAACCCCCAGATCGCCTTGCGCGCCGTACTCAGCCATTCCCGCAGGGTAGCGCGCGGCAGGGCGGGGAGGTTTTTCTTCACGGCGATGATGTAGATGGCGATCATCAGGATCAGGCCGAGCATCAGGCCAGGCACCACCCCTGCCATGAACAGCTTTCCGACCGACGTCTCCGTGGCGGCGGCGTACACCACCATCACGATCGAGGGCGGGATCAGGATGCCGAGCGTACCGGCGTTACAGATGATGCCTGCGCCGAAGGCTTGTGGATAACCGGAGCGGACCATACCCGCGATGGCGATCGAACCGACCGCCGCCACGGTGGCGGGGCTCGAGCCGGAGAGCGCGGCGAACAGCACGCAGGCCAGCACCGCGGCGATCGCCAGGCCGCCCCGTACATGGCCCACGCACGCGTTGGCGAAATCGATCAGGCGCCTGGCCACGCCACCGGTAGTCATGAAGGCACCCGCCAATAGGAAGAACGGGATTGCCAGCAGGGTATAGTGCTCCGAAGTCTCGAACAGCTTGATCGCCAGCGAGCGCACCGAGTCCTGGCTGTACAGCATGATGGTCAGCGAGCCCGCCAGGCCAAGCGAGATGGCGATGGGTACGCCAATGAACATGAGGGCGAACAGCGCGACGAACAGAAAGAGGATGGTCATGGCTTGTCGTCCTCGTGCTCGGTCAGCTTCACTGCCTCCGCTGCCTCGTCCGCCAGGCCCAGGCCGGTCTGGCGACCCTTGAAGATTCGCACCAGGATCTCAGCGAAACGGATGAACATCAGGGCGAACCCCACTGGCACGATCAGGCCGATGTGCCATTGCATGACACCGAAATGCCCCAGGTCCTCGGCGCCGATGCTGGCCTTGAGCAGGGTCTGGATCCACTCCAGGCTGGCGATGCTCAGCAAGGCGGCATAGGCCAGGCAGCACGTGCAGGCCAGCAGGCCGAGGTAGCGCTGGAGGGGTTTGCTGGCCAGCTTCACCAGTGCATCGACACCGATGTGGCCGGCGGTGCGCACGCCATAGGACAGCCCGAAGAAGATCAGCCAGGCGAACAGTGCCTTGGTCAGCGCATTGCTCCATGTCATGGCCTGGGCGGCATCCATGACATGGTCGCCTGCGGCATTGAACAGGTCGGCGCCGGCGCTCCAGTGCTCGGCAAGGCTGTAGAACACGGTGTAGAGGTTGTTGAGGATGACATAGACGAATGTCACCAAGGTCATGGCGGCCAGGAGAAAGACAATGAAGCCTTCCTCGAAATGCTCCCAGATACGTCTCAAGGCATTCATGGGGGGACTCTCCGGTGCGTGACGATGGCTGGCGGCCGGGTTCGGCACTGCCAGCCAACGGGTTCATTGCGCCTGATTGGCCGCTTGGGCCGCTTCGATCAGGTCGGCACCGATATCACCTTCGAATTTCTTCCAGACCGGCCTCATCGCCTGGCGCCACTCCTCGCGTTGCTCCGGCGTCAGGGTGATGATCTCGGTCGTCTTGGCGTCCAGGATGCGCTGCTTGTCGCCCTGGTTGAGCGCTTCGGCCTCTTTGTTCACCTGCGCGGTGACTTCGCTGATGATCTTCTCGAGCTCTGGTTTCACATCCGGCGGTAATCCATTCCAGAACTGCGTATTGGTGATCAGCATGTAGTCCAGTACGCCGTGGTTGGACTCGGTGATGTACTTCTGCACTTCGTGCATTTTCTGGCTGTAGATATTCGAGTACGGATTCTCCGCGCCATTGACCACGCCTGTCTGCAAGCCTTGGTAGACCTCGGCGAAGCTCATCTTGCGCGGGTTGGCGCGCACGGCCTTGAACTGTTCCTCGAGCACTGCGGAAGCCTGGACGCGGAATTTCAGGCCACGGGCATCCTTGGGTTCGTGCAGCGGCTTGTTGGCCGACAGTTGCTTCATGCCGTTATGCCAGTAGGCCAGGCCGGTGATGCCCTTCGACTCCATCGACTTGAGCAGGCCCTGGCCGGCAGGGCTCATCTGGAAGCGGTCGACGGCATTGATGTCGTCGAACAGGAAGGGCAGGTCGAAGAGCTGGACCTGCTTGGTGTACTGCTCGAACTTGGCCAGGGAGGGCGCGATGATCTGCACGTCGCCCAGCAGCAGTGCCTCCATTTCCTTGCCGTCGCCAAACAGCGAGGAGTTCGGGTAGACGTCGACCTTGACCTTGCCTGGCAGGCGTTCTTCTACCAACTTCTTGAACGCCAAGGCGCCTTGGCCCTTGGGGGTGGACTCGGCGACGACATGGGAAAACTTGATGGTGATCGGGTCGGCTGCCTGCGCCAGCGTGGCGCAGCAGAGCGTCAGGGCGCAGCACACAGCCTTGAGTGTGGGAGTGAACATCCAGGTACGTCCTCTTATTGTTGTAGTGGCGAGTTGACCATAAGAGTCTAGGCGTCATTTCCAGGGGTGTTTTGCCTGCGATCAACGATAGCGCCATTGCAGGCTGGCCAACCGAGGCGATCAAGGGTATTAACAGGGGTTGGTTCAACCCCACTGCGTGACTGACGAAGCTGACCATGCCTGACAATGACACCCCACTGATCCGCGAAACCTTCCCCGTCGGTCCCCTGCAATGCAATTGCACCCTGATCGGCGACCCGCTCAGCAAGAAAGCCATCGTCGTCGACCCGGGCGGTGACCCGGAACAGATCCTCGCGCGCCTGCAGGCCCATGGCCTGACCCTGGTGAGCATCATCCACACCCATGCCCACTTCGATCACTTCCTCGCCTCGGGCAGGCTCAAGGAGCTGACCGGCGCGACCTTGCACCTGCACAAGGACGACCAGCCGCTGTGGGACAACCTGCAGATGCAGTGCCAGATGTTCGGCGTGCCCTATACCCCGGTGCCGCCGCCGGACCGCTGGCTGGACGATGACGAGGAGTTGGCCTGCGGCTGCGGCGTGGCCCTGCATACGCCTGGGCACACGCCGGGTTCGATGAGTTTCTGGTTCGCCGACGCCAAGTTGCTGATCGCCGGCGACACCCTGTTCCGCCGGGGCGTTGGCCGTACCGATTTGTGGGGTGGCGACCAGCGGGCTATCGTTCGCTCCATCAAGGAGCGGCTGTACCGCCTGGATGAAGAGGCGATCGTGGTGACCGGCCATGGCCCGGATACCCGCCTCGGCGAGGAAATGCGCGAAAATCCATTCGTACGGGCCTGAGGATCAGGGAATTTTTCCGTTAGACCATGATCCAAGGCTGGCACAGGTCCGCCCGCGATCCGCTGCACTTTCGAATTTCTGTAGGAGCTTGTCCATGTTCACCATGCGTCGTCTGATTATCGTCGCTACCGCTGCTGCCCTGATGACGGGTTGCGCCAACCAGAACCCCTACGACAACCAGGGGCAGGCGCAGGGTTCCACCGGGATGAGCAAGACCGCCAAGTACGGCGGCCTGGGCGCGCTGGCCGGCGCCATCGCCGGTGCCGCCATCGACCACAACAACCGTGGCAAGGGTGCCCTGATCGGTGCTGCCGCCGTGGGCGCCGCCGCTGCCGGCTACGGCTACTACGCCGACCGCCAGGAAGCGGCCCTGCGCGAGAGCATGGCCAACACCGGCGTCGAGGTGCAGCGCCAGGGTGATCAGATCAAGCTGATCATGCCGGGCAACATCACCTTCGCCACCGACTCGGCGAACATCGCCCCGAGCTTCTATGCACCGTTGAACAACCTGGCCAGCTCGTTCAAGCAGTTCAACCAGAACACCATCGAAGTGGTCGGTTTCACCGACAGCACCGGTAGCCGCCAGCACAACATGGACCTGTCCCAGCGCCGCGCGCAGGCGGTGAGCACCTACCTGACGTCCCAGGGCGTCGACTCGTCGCGCGTCTCGGTGCGCGGCATGGGCCCTGACCAGCCGATCGCCAGCAACGCCGATGCCAATGGCCGGGCGCAGAACCGCCGGGTCGAGGTCAACCTCAAGCCGATCCCGGGCCAGCAGTACGACCAGCAAGGGCAGGTTCAGCAGTATCCGTAAGGCGTCGATAGCAAAAGGGGGCCCTGCACTAACGCTGTTCACTTAAGCCATTGGGGCCGCCTTGCAGCCCCAATCGATGTCACATCAGACTCAAGTGAACAGCATTAGCGCGTAGCGGCCCCTTTTTTCACCGCACCGTGCTGGCCTGTATCGCGGTCAGGGCGATGGTATGCACGATATCGTCCACCTGCGCCCCGCGCGGCAGGTCGTTCACCGGCTTGCGCAGCCCCTGGAGCATCGGCCCGAGGCTGACGCAGTCGGCGCTGCGCTGGACCGCCTTGTGGGTGGTGTTGCCGGTGTTCAGGTCGGGGAACACGAACACCGTCGCACGCCCGGCCACCTGGCTTGCCGGGGCCAACTGGCGGGCGATCTGCGGGTTGGCCGCGGCGTCGTACTGCAGCGGGCCGTCGATCAGCAGGTCGTGCTCGGCCTGTTGGGCCAGGCGGGTCGCCTCGCGGACCTTCTCCACTTCCTCGTCGCTGGCCGCCGAATCGCTGGAATAGCTGAGCATCGCCACCCGCGGGGCGATGCCGAAGGCGGCGGCCGACTCGGCGCTCTGCCGGGCGATCTCGGCCAGCTCCGCGGCGCTGGGGTGCGGGTTCATCACGCAGTCTCCATACACCAGCACCTGCTCGGGGAACAGCATGAAGAACACTGACGACACCAGGCTGCAGCCCGGTGCGGTCTTGATCAGTTGCAGGGCCGGGCGAATGGTATTGGCGGTGGAATGCACCAGGCCCGAGACGAGGCCATCGACTTCATCCAGGGCCAGCATCATGGTGCCGATCACCACCGGGTCCTCGAGCTGCTGCTCGGCCATGGGGGCGTTGAGGTTCTTGCTCTTGCGCAGGTCGACCATGGGCTCGACGTAGCGTCCACGGATCAGCTCGGGGTCGAGCACCTCCAGGTCGGCCGGCAGGGTGATGCCCTGGGCACGGGCCACCGCCTCGACGTCCTCGGGCTTGGCCAGCAGCACGCAGCGGGCGATGCCGCGGGCCTGGCAGATCGCCGCGGCCTGCACCAGCAGCGGCTCGGCGCCTTCGGGCAGGACGATGCGCTTGTTGGCCTGTTGCGCGCGCTGGATCAATTGATAACGGAACACCGCCGGTGACAGGCGCAGTTCGCGTGGCGTGCCGCAGCGCTGGTGCAGCCAGGCGGCATCGAGATGGCTGGCGACGAAGTCGGTGATGAACTCGGCACGCTCGCGGTCGTCCACCGGGATCTCGCGGTTGAGTGAATTGAGCTGGTTGGCGGTGTCATAGGAGCCGGTGCTCACCGAGAGGATCGGCAGGCCGGCCTGCAGGGCGCCTCGGCACAGCTCGAGGATGCGCGGGTCAGGCTTGCTGTCGCTGGTCAACAGCAGGCCGGCCAGGGGCACGCCGTTGATCGCCGCCAGGCTCACGGCAAGGATGATGTCGTCGCGATCGCCCGGGGTCACCACCAGGGTGCCGGCCTTGAGCAGCGGCACGGTGTTGGCCACGGTCCGGGCGCAGATGATGATGGTGTTCATGCGCCGCTGCTCGTAGTCACCGGCATTGAGCACCTGGGCACCGAGCAGTTCGGCCACGTCACGGGTACGCGGGGCGTTCAGGTCGGCCTGGTAGGGGATGCAGCCGAGCAGGCGGAAGTCGTCGCCGCGCAGCAGCGGCGAGTGCTCGCGCAGGCGGGTGGCGAAGTCGGCCATGCTCTCGTCGGTGCGGACCTTGTTGAGGATCACCCCCAGCACCTTCGGGTCGCGCGGGCCACCGAACAGCTGGGCCTGCAGCTCGACACGCCCGGACAGCTCGCTGAGCACCTCGTTTTCCGGGGCCGAGACCAGGATCACCTCGGCGTCCAGGCTCTTGGCCAAGTGCAGGTTGACCCGTGCTGCGTAGCTGGCGTGGCGAGTCGGGACCATGCCCTCGACCACCACCACGTCGTTGCCGACGCAGGCTTGCTGGTACAGCCGGATGATTTCCTCGAGCAACTCGTCCAGCTGGCCGTCGCCGAGCATGCGCTCGACGTAGGCCAGGCTCAGCGGCGTGGGCGGCTTGAGGCCGTGGGTGCGGGCCACCAGCTCGGTGGAGCGCTCCGGGCCGGTGTCGCCGGGGTGGGGTTGAGCGATCGGCTTGAAGAAGCCGACCTTCAGGCCCCCGCGTTCAAGGGTGCGTACCAGGCCCAGGCTGATGGAAGTCAGGCCGACGCCAAAATCGGTCGGCGCGATGAAAAATGTCTGCATGCGTGCTTCTCGGAATAAGCGGTGCAAGGAATCAACGGCCAAGGGTATCGCTATCGGCCCCCTGAGCGCACCAGCCGCAGGCGAACGCCTGGCCGATGCGCCGCTCGCGTTCGCGTCGATCGAGCACCCACGGGCGTGCCTGCCACGGTGGCTGGTGGCGCAGGTGCTGGGTATGGCCGCAGGACAGATCGACCACCCAGTGGCCGTCCTCGTCCTGGTGGAACCCGATGATCCGACTGATGGGGCGCTGCTCGTCCGTCGCGCGTTCGCATTCAGGCGGTGCCTTGGTTACACTTGTTCGCTCTACATTCTTTTGCAAAAGGTCTTGCCCCATGCTGATCGCCGCCAACAAGGCTGTCTCCATCGACTATACCCTGACCAACGACGCCGGGGAGGTCATCGACAGCTCCGCCGGCGGTGCGCCGCTGGTGTACCTGCACGGTGCCGCCAACATCATCCCGGGCCTGGAGAAAGCCCTGGAAGGCAAGCAGGCTGGCGATGAGCTGAACGTCACCGTCGAGCCCGAGCAAGCCTACGGCGAGTACCTGGCCGAACTGGTCAGCACCCTGAACCGCAGCCTGTTCGAAGGCGTCGACCAACTGGAAGTGGGCATGCAGTTCCACGCCTCGGCGCCGGACGGCCAGATGCAGATCGTCACCATCCGCGACATCGACGGCGACGACATCACCGTTGACGGCAACCACCCGCTGGCCGGCCAGCGCCTGAACTTCAAGGTCAAGGTGGTCGATGTGCGTGATGCCAGCGACGAAGAGATCGCCCACCGCCACATCCACGGCGAAGGTGGCCATCACCACTGATCTTTCTGCGCTAAGCTCAGGAAGTCGCCAGGCGCTCGGGCAAGCCGGACTCCCCTCGACGAGGGTGAACGGTTTGGCCGCGCGCCTTTTTAGTGGGCGGGATTCGCCCCTGCGGCAACCAGGAACCTGAGAGGGGAGTTCATCATGAGTGCATTTCACGACCTGACACTGCAGGCGCTCAACGGCGGGGAACTGCCCCTGGCTCCGTTCAAGGACCAGGTGGTGCTGGTGGTCAATGTCGCCTCCAGGTGTGGCCTGACCCCACAGTACAAGGCCCTGGAGAACCTGTACCAGAAATTCAAGGACAGGGGGTTCAACGTTCTTGGCCTGCCGTGCAACCAGTTTGCCGGCCAGGAGCCGGGCAGCGAGAAGGAGATCCAGGAATTCTGCAGCCTGAACTACGGCGTGAGCTTCCCCCTGGGCGCCAAGCTGGAGGTCAACGGCCCGCAGCGTCACTCGCTGTACCGCCTGCTGGCGGGCGAGGGGGCGGAGTTTCCTGGCGACATCACCTGGAACTTCGAGAAGTTTCTGGTCGGCAAGGATGGCCGCGTCCTGGCCCGCTTCGCACCGCGCACCGCACCAGACGATCCGAGCGTGGTGCAGGCGATCGAGAAGGCGCTGGGTTGATTCCCACAGGGACCGGGGCGATCACACATGATGTGGCTTGCAGGCGCCTTGGGCTTGCACCGGGCCATTGAGGTTGGGGCTGCTTGCAGCCCCAGGTTCCCAGCCCATACCTGCCAATCACCCGAATCAATGATGCTGGGCCTGCCACTCCCCTCGCCCTAAGCTCAGGCGCATTTCTTCATCCCTGGGAGCGCCGCATGTCCCCCCACCCCCTGTTCCAGCCCTTCACCCTCGGCACCCTCGAATTGTCGACCCGTGTGGTCATGGCCCCGATGACCCGCACCTTCTGCCCCGGCGGCGTGCCCCACGAGGGCGTGGTGGAGTACTACCGACGCCGCGCCGCGGCCGGTGTCGGGCTGATCATCAGCGAAGGCACCACGGTCGCGCACAAGGCCGCCAACGGCTATGCCAACGTCCCGCGCTTTCATGGCGAAGACGCCCTGGCCGGCTGGAAGAAGGTCGTCGACGCGGTCCATGCCGAGGGTGGGCGCATCGTCCCGCAGCTCTGGCACGTCGGCAGCGTACGCCGCCTGGGCACCGAGCCGGACGGCAACGTGCCGGGCTACGGGCCGAGCGGCAAGGTCAAGGATGGCAAGGTCCTGGTCCAGCAGATGAGCCATGAGGATATCCGCGAGGTGATCGCCGCCTTCGCCCAGGCCGCCCGCGATGCCCAGGCCATCGGCATGGACGGCGTGGAGATCCACGGCGCCCATGGCTACCTGATCGACCAGTTCTTCTGGGCGGCGAGCAACCAGCGCAGTGACGAATACGGTGGCGACCTGGCGGGTCGTTCGCGTTTCGCCATCGAGCTGATCCAGGCCGTGCGTGCGGCAGTGGGCCCGGATTTCCCGATCATCTTTCGCTTCTCCCAGTGGAAACAGCAGGACTACAGTGCCCGCCTGGTCGAGACGCCCGAGGCGCTGGGGGCGTTCCTCGCGCCCCTGGCCGAGGCCGGCGTGGATATCTTCCACTGCTCCACCCGACGCTTCTGGGAGCCCGAATTCCCAGGGGCGGCGCTGAACCTGGCCGGCTGGACCCGCCAACTCACCGGCAAGCCCACGATCACGGTCGGCAGCGTCGGCCTGGAGGGCGAGTTCCTGCAGTTCATGGTGGACACCGACAAGGTGGCCAAGCCCGCCAGCCTGGAGGGGTTGCTGCGTCGGTTGCAGGACCAGGAGTTCGACCTGGTGGCTGTGGGCCGCGCGTTGCTGGTCGACCCGCAGTGGGCGCAGAAGGTCCGCGACGGCCGTGAGCAGGAGGTGCTGCCGTTCAGCCGCGAGGCGCTGTCGAGCCTGGCTTGATCGCCAGAGGCGTGGCCGTGGCCTGGCGCTCCGGGGTGCTCGCCTGCCGGCAGGCGCTGTACAGGTGCCCCTCGAACTGTTCGACGATCGCCGACCAGCCCTGACGGCTGGCATGCTGGCGGGCATTGAGGCGGACCCGGCGCAAGGTTTCGCTTTCTTCCAGCAGCCAGCACGCGGCATCGATGAACGCCGCTTGGTCGCCAGGCATGGCCAGGGCCCCGCTGTGGCCGTGGCGGATATGCTGGGCGGCCGCGGCCTCGTCGTAGGCGACGACGGCCAAGCCCGAGGCCAGCGCTTCGAGGACCACGTTGCCGAAGGTCTCGGTCAGGCTGGGGAACAGAAACAGGTCGCCGCTGGCGTAGTGTTCGGCCAACACTTCGCCGCGTTGCGCACCGCAGAAGACGGCATCGGGCAACTGCTGCTCGAGCAGCTCGCGCTGCGGCCCGTCACCCACGATGACCAGGCGCATGCGCCGTTGTGGATAAGCCTTGCACAAGGCCTCCAGGCAAGGGCGCAACAGGTTGAGATTCTTTTCCGCGGCCAGGCGGCCGACATGCAGCACGGCAATGTCGTCCGGGCCCAGGCCCCAGCTATCACGCAGTGCCTGGCTGCGTTTGGCCGGATTGAACAGGCAGGCATCGACGCCACGGGCCATCAGGGCCAGGCGCTCGAAACCGCGCCGCTCCAGCTCCAGCCGCTGGCTGGCGCTGGGCACCAGGGTGGTCGCGGTACGCCGGTGGAACCAGCGCAGGTAATGGGTGAGCAGGCGGGTCAACAGACCCAGGCCGTATTGCCCGGAATACTGCGGGAAGTTGGTATGGAAGCCACTGACCACCGCGATGCCCAGGCGCCGTGCGGCGCGCAGGGCGCTGAGGCCCAGCGGCCCCTCCGTGGCGATGTACAGGACGTCTGGCCGCTGCCGGCGCCAGCGTCGCAGCAGGGTATGCATGGAGATCTCGCCCCATTGCAGGCCCGGGTAACCGGGCAGTGCCCAGCCTCGGCAGAGCAGCAGGTCGTCGTCGCCGTGGGCGGCAGCGTCGCTCGCCTGGCGTGGGCGCACCAGTGCCACCTGATGCCCGCGCTGGCGCAAGCCCTCGCTCAACCGGCCAAGGGTGTTGGCCACGCCGTTGATCTCGGGTGGGAAGGTCTCGCTGACGAGGGTGATGCGCAGGGCCGGTGTATTCATGGCGAAAAGTGTCCGCCTACAGGGTTGCGGCCCTGTGACGGTCTTGTGATGGACAGGTTACAGGGGCCTGCAAAGCCACATCATCTGTGATCGACTCGGCGCCCTGTGGGAACCGGCTTGGCGGCGATGGGCTGCACAGCAGCCCAGGATTTCAACGACGCTCACGCACCCAGAACAGCGTGGCCCCGGCCACCGCCGCCGGCATCATCAGCACGTTCACCAGCGGGATCATCAGCGCCAGGTAGGTGATCCCGCCAAACCCCAGCGACTGCCAGCGTTTTTCGCGCAGCCAGGCGAGCATGTCCTGCCAGCTCATCTTGTTGTTGTCCGCCGGGTAGTCGATGTACTGGATAGCCATCATCCAGATACCGAAAATCAGCCACAGGGGCGCCGCGATCACGTTGACCACCGGAATCAGCGACAGGATGAACAGGCCGATGGCCCGTGGCAGGAAATAGCCGAGCTTGCGCATCTCGCGGCCGAAGGTGCGCGGCACCATGGCCGCCAGTTCGCCCCAGCTGAAGGCCGGGAAGTTATCTTCGCCGCGCACCACCACCTCGACCTTCTCGGCGAGGAAGCCGTTGAAGGGGGCGGCGATCACGTTCGCCACCAGGGTGAAGGTGAAGAACACCATCAGGATCACCAGGACGACGAACAGCGGCCAGAGGATGTAGCTGAGAAAGCCCAGCCAGTCCGGCAGGCTCGGCATCAGTGCGTCGACCCACAGGCTGAACTGGTGCGCGGCGAAGTAGATCAGGCCGCCGAACAGCAGCAGGTTGACCGCCAGGGGCAGCAGGACGAACAGCCGCAGGTTCGGGCTCATGACCAGTTTCAGCCCTTCGCGCAGGTACTGGGGGCCAGAGAGGACGGGGGCTTGCATCGAGACGCTCCGGATAAAGGGAAAACGCGCTGACCTTACCGAGTTTGCCGCGCCGACGAAAGGTGTCAGGGCATGGGGAAACGGGCTGTAACAAAGCACAGCGGTCGGTTTCCATCGGTTTTGTCTGTAGATAGAGGTTGTCTATAAGGTGGATTGTCGAAGGATATTTCCTTAATCTCTGCCACCTCGCTAAAGTGCGCTCAACTTTAGGTTTCCGGGCCTGCGCGTAGTAGCCTTCCCCAAGTGCTGCGCGGGCCCCTTTTAATTCCAGCTGGTGCCACCGGCACATCGATGCCGGCCTCGTGCGTCCCGCTCCACAGGAGTTCGACATGTCTGAAGTACGTCATTCGCGCGTCATCATCCTCGGTTCCGGCCCTGCCGGTTACAGCGCTGCGGTCTATGCGGCCCGTGCCAACCTCAAGCCGTTGCTGATCACCGGCATGCAGGCCGGCGGCCAGTTGACCACCACCACCGAAGTCGACAACTGGCCGGGCGACCCCCATGGCCTGACCGGCCCGGCCCTGATGCAGCGCATGCAGGAACACGCCGAGCGTTTCGAGACCGAGATCGTCTTCGACCACATCAACGCCGTTGACCTGGCCAGCAAGCCGTTCACCCTGCAGGGCGACAGCGGCACCTACACCTGCGATGCACTGATCGTCGCCACCGGTGCCAGCGCTCGCTACCTGGGCCTGCCTTCGGAAGAAGCGTTCATGGGCAAGGGCGTTTCGGCCTGCGCTACCTGCGACGGTTTCTTCTATCGCAACAAGCCGGTGGCCGTGGTCGGTGGTGGCAACACTGCCGTGGAAGAGGCCCTGTACCTGGCCAACATCGCCAGCAAGGTGACCCTGGTGCACCGTCGCGATACCTTCCGCGCCGAGAAGATCCTGGTCGACAAGCTTCACGCCCGCGTGGCCGAAGGCAAGATCGAGCTCAAGCTCAACGCCACCCTGGACGAAGTGCTGGGTGATGACATGGGCGTGACCGGTGCGCGCCTGAAGAACAACGACGGCAGCAGCGACGAGATCAAGGTCGACGGCGTGTTCATCGCCATTGGCCATACCCCGAACACCTCGCTGTTCGAAGGTCAGCTGACCCTCAAGGACGGCTACCTGGTGGTCAACGGCGGCCGTGAGGGCAATGCCACCGCCACCAACGTCGAGGGTGTGTTCGCCGCGGGCGACGTGGCCGACCACGTCTATCGCCAGGCGATCACCTCCGCTGGCGCCGGCTGCATGGCCGCGTTGGACGTCGAGCGTTACCTGGACGGTCTGGCGAACGCTTCGTTCTGAGTGCCAGCCCCTTCAAGGGGGCTGGAGCCAGGCACCTGATAGGGCTGTTTTGCAGCCCTATCGCGACACAAGGCCGCTCCTGCGGATACCGCGCCGCTCTGCAATCGAGCGCCGTATCCGTGGGAGCGGCCTTGTGTCGTGATGAAGGTGCGCAGGTCAGCTCACAGGCTCAGGCGCATGGACAGGTCCACCGCCTTCACATCCTTGGTCATCGCGCCAATGGAGATGTAGTCCACCCCCGTCTCGGCAATCACCCGCAGGGTGCTCTCGTTCACACCGCCACTGGCCTCCAGCTTGGCTTTGCCAGCGGTGATGCGCACGGCTTCGCGCATTTCGTCGAGGGTCAGCTCGTCGAGCATGACGATATCGGCCCCGCCCGCCAGTGCCTGGCGCAGCTCGTCCAGGCTCTCGACTTCGATCTCCACCGGCTTGCCCGGGGCGATGCGGTGCGCCGCGGTGATCGCCTCGGCGATGCCGCCGCTGGCGGCAATATGGTTTTCCTTGATCAGGAAGGCGTCGTACAGCCCGATGCGGTGATTGTGGCAGCCGCCGCAAGTGACCGCGTACTTCTGCGCCAGGCGCAGGCCGGGCAGGGTCTTGCGGGTGTCGAGCAGGCGCACCTGGGTGCCTTCCACCAGGTCGGCGAGCAGGCGCGCCCGGGTCGCCACACCCGAGAGCATCTGCAGGAAGTTCAGCGCCGTGCGCTCGCCGCTGAGCAGCGAGCGAGCCGGGCCTTCGAGGTGGAACAGCGCCTGGTTGGCGCTGGCCCGCTCGCCATCGGCCACCTGCCAGTGCACTGCCACCCGAGGGTCGAGCTGGCGGAACACCGCATCGACCCAGGCGGTACCGGCGATCATGCAGTCCTCGCGGGTGATGATGGTCGCCTTGGCCAGGCGCTCGGCCGGGATCAGCTGGGCGGTGATGTCGCCGCTGCCGATGTCTTCCAGCAGTGCGCGGCGCACGTTGGCTTCGATTTCGGCGGTCAGGTCGGCGAGGCGTAGGTTCGGCATGGTCGGCTCCACAAGCTAGGTGCCGGCGATTATAGGGCAGGGGGGGCTGCTGTACAGCAGCCTGGGCCGTGACCTTTGGTCAGGATGAATGAGCGTTTGCCGGAATTCATGGTCAGTGTGGGGCGTGCGAACTGCGCGCTGGAAGCTGTCGGATTTTTTTCTGATAATGGCGCCTTGTATTTGGCGTCATGGCTTTGACGGCTACCTGTCCCATTGAACAGAATCATCCAGCAAGGAGTCCGGGATGCATGAAGACGGCAAGGTGGTGCCCTTGGCGGCCGCCATCGACCGGGCGGCGCATACGCCCTTGCCTTGCCTTCCGGTGCTGCTCCTGCAGGTGCGCGACCAGGCGGCGTTGCAACTGCGCCGGGGGCTGCAGGTGCTGTTCGACAACGCCGACGACACCCTCTTCGAAATGGCCGACAAGGCCGGCGAGCGCTTCGAGCAGAACCTGTACTTCGAAGCCATGCGCGACGTAAGGCTCAAGCGCAAGAGCATCGAGCGGGGTTTTCTCGACAGTTTCTACGACACCTTCTCGCGCCTTGGCCAGGCGGATGCCCGGCAGTGCCTGACGGCGGCCGACGCGTCGCAGGGCAGGGTGCAATTGGAGCGCACCGCTGCCGTCGAAGCGATGGTCGCCCGGGTGCTGTCCGGTGAGGGGGTTGCGCTCGAGCAGTTGAGGCTGCGTTTCCAGGCACTGCTCGGCCAGGCGTTGGAGGCGCGCTGCAACCCTCTGGGGCCGGACAACCTGTGCGGCTATTTCCTGGCGGCCGGGCGAAACCTGGGGGTAGGCCCGCCGGTCAAGCTGATCTTGCTCAGGCTGTTCGAGCGCTATGTCCTGCGCGATGTCGATCTGCTCTACGAACAGGCCAACCAACTGCTTGCCGCTGCCGACGTGCTGCCTGCACTCGGGCCGCCACCGCGCCGCCGTGCCGATGACCACCGCCCGGTGCCCCGACGTGGGCCGGCTAGCCTACCCAGCGCTGAAGAGGTGGAATTGGACAACGCGGGCCAGGCCTTTTTCGATTCGCTGCAGGACCTGCTGGCGCCCACCCGCGGGCGTGTCGCCCCGCGCCTGCAGCGCGTTGCCACGGCGCAACCGATCAGCACCGCCGACCTGCTACGCCTGCTCTCACACCTGCAGCACTACGTGCCGGCGACTACCGAGAACGATGACTTCGACCTCGGCCAGCAGTTGGAGCAGTTGCTCCTGCGTGTCAGCGTGCGCAGCGGTACCCGTCGCTGCATCGCCACTGCGGACGAAGATACGATCAACCTGGTGGGCCTGCTGTTCGACTTCATCCAGGCCGACGCCAACCTGCCGCCGAGCGTGCGCGCCCTGCTCGCGCGGCTGCATATCCCCCTGCTCAAGGTGGCCCTGCTCGACAAAGGGCTGTTCAGCCGTGCCAGCCATCCGGCCCGGCGGCTGCTCAACGAGATCGCGATGCTCGCGATCGGCGGGGAGGACAATGGCGAAGGCCTGCGCGACAGCCTGCACCTGCGCGTGGAGCGTATCGTCCAGCGCCTGCTCAACGACTTTGTCGACGATCTGGCGTTGTTCGCCGAGCTGCTCGAGGACTTCCTCGCCTTCAGCCATGAGGAACGGCGCCGCAACGAGTTGCTCGAACAACGTACCCGCGATGCCGAGGAGGGCCGTGCCCGCACGCTGCTGGCGCGCCAGCAGGTGCAGCAGGCGCTCAACCAGCGCCTGCACGGCAAGTGCCTGCCGCAGGTGGTTGTGCAGATGCTGGTGCAGGGCTGGAGCCAGGTCCTGTTGCTGGCCTGGCTCAAGCAGGGCGAGGCGTCCGCGGCCTGGCGCGCAGGGCTGGCGACCATGGATGCGTTGCTGGCGAGCATTGCCCCGCACCGGGAGGCCCAGGCGCGCGAGCGGCTGTTGCAGCAGGTGCCCGGCCTGCTCAAGGCGTTGCGTGATGGGTTGGCCGGTGTGGTGCTGGACTCGGCGGCGACCCGCGAATTCTTCCTGCAACTGGAGCAGTTGCACCTACGGGCCCTGGCCGGGCCAGACGTGTCGCCAGCGGGGGAGGGGCTGTCTGTGCCGCAGGTGCTGGTGGCCGAGGAAATCGTCCTGGCCATCGCCGAAGAGTCGGCTTGCGGCCCCTTGTTGCAGCCGGACGAGCAAGGGCCCGAGTGGCGGCAGGTGCAGCGCCTGCGCATCGGTACCTGGGTCGAGGTGCTCGACGAGCAGCCGCCGCTACGTTGCAAACTGGTGGCGCGGATCGATAGCAGCGAGCGTTTCGTCTTCGCCAACCGTACCGGCATGAAGGTGCGCGAGTGGAATCGTGCTGGCCTGGCCTTGGCCCTACGCCGGGGGGAGGTACGGGTGCTGGACGATGGGCTGTTGTTCGAGCGTGCCCTGGAGGCGGTGCTCGACAGGCTGCGTTGCCAGCAGGCGTTGTGAGAGGGGCCGCTGCGCGCCCATCGCCGGCAAGCCCACACAGGGGCCCTGCAAACCGCATCGGGGCCCCTGTGGGAGCGGGCTTGCCCGCGAATGGGCTGCAAAGCGGCCCCCGAACGATCATTTACATGCAACCACGCCAGCCTCCGGGCATACTGGCAGCCCATCCCTGGCGACTTTCAGGATCTGCTCCATGCAATTGGACCGTGCGACAGGCTGGTTTTCCGGCGTCACCCACTGCCCTTCGCCAAACTTCAACGCCCGCCCCGAAGGCGAAGCCATTTCCCTGCTGGTCATCCACAACATCAGCCTGCCGCCGGCCTGCTTCGGCACCGGCAAGGTCCAGCAGTTCTTCCAGAACCGCCTCGATCCGGCCGAGCATCCCTATTTCGAAGGCATCCGCCACCTGACGGTGTCGGCGCACCTGTTCGTCGAACGTGACGGCGCGGTGACCCAGTTCGTGTCGCTGCTGGACCGGGCCTGGCATGCGGGCGTTTCATGCTTCGATGGGCGAGAAGGGTGCAACGACTTTTCCATCGGCATCGAGCTGGAAGGCACCGACGAGCTGCCCTATACCGATGCCCAGTACGCCGCCCTGGAGCAGTTGACCCGGGAGATCCGCCGTGCCTGGCCGGTCATCGGCCTGGGCCGCATCTGCGGCCATAGCGATATCGCCCCGCAGCGCAAGACCGATCCGGGCCCGGCTTTCGACTGGCGCCGCTACCGTGCAGCGCTGCAAGACAACGAGGACAAGGCATGAGTTTTCTGGTGTTGGTGCTGATTCTCTGGGTCGAGAAGTTCTCCGCCCTGCGTCAGCGTTTGCAGCGCGATGGTTTCTTTCTCGGCGAACTGGTGCGCCTGGAGCGCAGCGGCAAGGTGCACCCCTGGTGGACCCTGGCCATCCTGGTCCTGGCACCGGTGGCGCTCCTGGTGTTGCTGCTGCATGTCCTGGAACCGGTGGCCTATGGCCTGCTGGCGTTGCCGGTGCACCTGCTGGTGCTGATCTACAGCCTCGGCCGTGGTGACGCCAAGGCGGCCCTCGGGCCATTCCGCGATGCCTGGCGACGCGGCGACGAACAGGCCGCGCTGCATGTGGCCGAGCGTGATCTGGGCCTGGGCGCCGACGATCCCCAGTGCTTGATGACGCGGGTCCAGGGCTACCTGCTGTGGCAGGCGTACCAGAGCTTCTTCGCCGTGATCTTCTGGTATTTCCTGCTGGGGCCCGGTGCGGCCCTGGCCTATCGCCTGCTGGCCCTCACGGCCGGCAACAGCCGCCAGCCGGCGCTCAAGGAGCGGGCCGAGCAACTGCGCCATGCCATGGACTGGCTGCCGGTGCGGGTATTGGCGCTGAGTTTCGCCCTGGTCGGCAACTTCGTCGCGGTGATGCGCCTGATGCTGCACGAACTGCTCAATTGGCACATCAGCGCCGGCCACCTGGTGGCCCGGGTAGGGCGGGTGGCGGACGACATCCCCGACGAGGAAGACAGCCAGCGTGGCCTGGGGCGGCTCGACAGCCTCTGGGAACTGCTGCTGCGTTGCGCGGTGCTGTGGTACGCCTGCTTTGCGTTGTGGACGGTGCTGGTCTGAGCGGCGTGCCAGGCCGCTTAACCTTAAGTTACAAACCTTGGGTTCGATCTGCGTTATACAAGGTGGCAGGCCCTTGATGGCTTAGTGCTACCCCGTATAACAACAAGAATCCAAGGAGGTGACCCGTGAAGCATCTGCTCCATCCGGCCATCGCACTGATGAACCGGCTGAGCTTCGGCCTGAAGTTCAGCCTGATCAGCGCCCTGTTCTTCCTGCCCATGCTGGTCACCAGCTTCTACCTGGTCCGCGACGCCTACGACCAGTTCCATGTCACCCGCACAGAACTTCAGGGGCTCGCGCCCCTAGCCAGCGTCCTGACCCTGCGTGGTGACCTGGAGGCCCTGGGCAACCTCTTGCAGATCAATGCGGTGCTCGGCCAGTCGGGCCAGGCCGGCGATGTGGAGAGGCGCATAGCCGCACTCCAGGACAAAGTCGCCGCCGAGCTACAGGACTTGTCGGTGAGCGACCCGCAGCTCGAGGCCAGGCGCGGGGAGCTGGAGGCGCTCTTCGCCCGTGCGCGCAACGAGTCCTCCCTGCAGAACAAGGCGGCCTGGTTCGACAAGCTATTGGTCCAGGCCCTGGTCCTGGCCAAGCAGGTGGCCAGCCAGTCTGGCCTGAGCCAGGACAGCCAGGCCTCGGTGCGCCAGTTGAGCGAGCTGCTCGGTAGCGCCACCGCCCAGGTCACCCAGACCCTGGGCGAGGGCCGGGCGATAGGGGCCATGGCCTTGGGCCGTGGCTTCATCGACTCCTCCGGCAGTGCCCGCTTCGAAGACCTGCTGCAACGCCTGGAGCGCCTTGCGGCCGATTACGCCGTGCGCCTGGAGGATGCCCTGGCCAGCGACGAGCGGGTCAGGGCCGAGCTGGCCGGGCAGGCACAAGCCAGCCAGGCCTCGGTGAAGCAGGCCGCCACGATGTTCGAGGATCAGGTGGTGGTCGCCGAGACCCTGGATGCGCCCTGGCTGGGCTTCTACCAGCAGGCCAGCGAGCTGATGGGCCAGACCTACCGCCTCAATGACGCCATCCTTGCCCACTTGCAGGTGCAACTGCAGGACCGCCTGGGCGAGCATCGCCTGCGCATGGGCGCCCTGGTCGCCGCGTTGGCTACGGTGCTGGCCCTGATCACCTACCTCTATGGCGGCTTCTACGTGTCCATCCGCCAAACCCTCGGCCGCCTGGGCACGGCCATGGACAAGCTCGCCGCCGGCGACATGACCGTGAGCCTCCAGGCCAACAGCCGCGACGAGTTGGGTGAGCTGGGCCAGGGGTTCAACGAGACCGTGCGGCGTATCCGCGAGCTGATCGGCCAGGTCGGTCGGACCGTGTCGCTGGTCGAGGAGCAGGCTGGCCAGGTGCTGGTGGTCTCCGAGCGCAGCAACCAGGCGGTCAGCGGCCAGCGCGAGCAGATCGAACAGGTCGCCACGGCGATGAACCAGATGAGCGCCACGGCCCTGGAAGTCGCCCGCAGCGCGGCACTGGCCGCCGAAGGCGCGCAACAGGTCAATCGCGAGAGCGCCACAGGCCGTGGGCTGGTGGCCAGCCAGCAGGACAGCATCGCCCGCCTGGCCGGGGAGATCGACCAGACGGTGGTCGCGGTCAATCAACTGGCCAGCGACAGCCAGGCCATCGGGCGGGTGCTGGAGGTGATCCGCAGCATCGCCGAGCAGACCAACCTGCTGGCGCTCAACGCTGCCATCGAGGCGGCCCGGGCGGGCGAGCAGGGCAGGGGCTTTGCGGTGGTCGCCGACGAGGTACGCACCCTGGCCCGGCGCACCCAGGACTCCACCGAGGAGATCGCCCAGATGATCCAGCGCCTGCAGGCAGGTGTCGGCGCGGCGGTCGAGGCGATGGGCAGCAGCCACCAGATGGCGGCGGGCACGGTCGATGAAGCGCGTCAGGTGCAGCAGGCGTTGGGCAACATCCTCGGTGCGGTGGGCGGTATCGTCGAGCAGAACCAGCAGATCGCCGCGGCTGTCGAGCAGCAGACCGCGGTGGCCCACGATATCGACCAGAACATCGTGGCGATCAACCGCGCCGCCCAGGACACCACCGCCGGTGCTTGCCAGGCCGAAGAAGCCAGCCGTGCATTGTCGGAGCAGGTGTTGGAGCTCAAGCGCCTGATCGGGGCGTTTCGCGTCTAGTTGTCTTGTCTGTACCGGCCCAATCGCCGGCTTGTCGGCGATTGGGCTGCAAAGCAGCCCAGGATTACAGAGTCCCGCTTAACTGAAAGACCAACCAAACAGCTCACAGGCATTGCGGCTGCTGGCTTCAGCCAGCCGTTCGGCTTCGATGCCGATCACGTCGGCCAGCGCCCCGGCAATCTCCGGCAGGTGCTCCGGGCTGTTGCGCATGCCGGGAAACATCGCCGGCGCCATGTCTGGTGCATCGGTCTCCAGCACGATGCTCTCGAGCGGCAACCGGGGCAGCGTCCTGCGCAGGCGCAGGGCCTGGGGCCAGGTGGCGGCCCCGCCAAGCCCGAGCCTGAAGCCCAGCTTGATGTACTCGCGGGCCTCCTCGTAGCTGCCGGCGAAGGCATGGATGATGCCGGCGCGTGCAGGCTTGTAGCGCTTGAGGGTGGCGATCACCTGGGCGTGGCTGCGGCGTACGTGCAGCAGGGCCGGCAGCTCGAAGTCGCAGGCCAGTTGTAGTTGGGCCTCGAACAGCGCCTGCTGGCGCGCCGTGTCCAGCTCTGGCAGGTAGTAGTCCAGGCCGAACTCGCCCACCGCGCACAGGCGCGGGTCGCCGCGCAGGCGTTCGAGCCAGTCGCGCAACTGCGCCAGGTGTTCGGGGCGATGCTGCTCCAGGTACACCGGGTGCAAGCCGAGTGCCGCATGCAGGTTGCCGTGCGCGCAGGCCAGGTCCCACACCCGCTGCCAGTTGGCCTGGTACACCCCCAGCACCACCAGGCGCTCTACCCCGCGTGCCGCCGCGTTGGCCAGCAGGCGCTCGCGGTCGGCGTCGAAGTCGGGGAAGTCCAGGTGGGTGTGGGTGTCGATCAGGCGCATGCTCAGCCTGCCGTGATGCGTTGCTTGAAGGTGCGGGCCACGGCATGCACGCCCGGCTCGTAGCGTTTGTGCTCGATCGCCGCCAGGGCCAGCTCCAGGGCGGTGGCGGCGATCAGGCCGTGTTGCTGGGCCATGGCGTTGACCGGCAGTGGCAGGAAATCGAGCAACTGGTTGTCGCCGAAGGTACCCAACTGTAATTGGCGCGAATCGACCGGGCGTGTCTGCAGCGTGTCGAACACCCCTTGCAGCAGCACATAGGAGGTGGTCACCAGAGCATCCGGCAGACCGCCCAGCTCTTCGATCAGTTGCTGCATCAGGCGCTGCCCGCACTCACGGCTGAAAGCCTCGCCCTGGTAGCGCCGCACGTCGCCGTCGAACGCCTGCAAGGCCTCGTCGAAGCCGCCGGCACGGGCCTGGCTGACCGACAGTTCCGGGCGCGCGCCGATCAGCGCGATGCTGCGTGGGCGGGTGGCCAGCAGGCTCTGGGCCAACTGACGGCTGGCATCGCGGTCGTCGCTGATCACCGAGCAAAAGTGCGCCGGGTCCAGGCGACGGTCGATGGCGATCACCGGCAGGCCCTTGTCCTGCAGTTCGCGGTAGCTGTCGTCCTCTGGCGGCAAGCAGCTGGCGACGAACAGCGCATCGCAGCGGCGGGCGCGGAACAACTGCTGCAACTGGTGCTCGCTGTCAGGCTGGTCGTCGCTGCTGGCGATCAGCAACTGGTAGCCACGGGCGCGGGCACCCTGTTCCAGTTGCTTGGCGATACGGGCGTAGCTGGGGTTCTCCAGATCCGGGAGAATGAAGCCCAGGGTACGGGTGTGCCGGCTGCGCAGGCCGGCGGCCTGGGGGTTGGGCGTGAAGCCATGGGCCTCGACCACCGCGCGCACGCGCTCGACGGTGCTGTTGCTGATGCGCTGCTGTTCGGCCTTGCCATTGATGACGTAGCTGGCGGTGGTCACGGACACACCGGCCAGACGGGCGATATCGCTGAGTTTCACCGAATTTTCCTTGTTATTACCAGGGCTGGCTGCGAAGCCTGGCTGGGTAGTTTCCCCGAAGGCCAGGCCCGGGCGCAGACGACCATTGTCGCAATTGTCCGACAGAATGGGGCTTTTTCGTCAGGAGATTATCGAGTAACGTGGCCACCTGGTCAGATTAAACGTTTCAGCAGGCGTATTCACTGCCGTCGTCAGCGCCTGCCATCGTGGGGTTGCCCGCGATGATCGTTTGCGTGGATTGCACAACAATACCTCAGTCCCCGAATGGGGCTGCAAAAGGAGAAGGTCATGCTGGAGCTCGCCAAGGAGCAGATAGCCATGGGCCAGGTAGCTGCCGACAAGGCCGAGGCATTGCGCCTGCTGGCCGAGCGGCTGGTTGCCGATGGCCTGGTCGCCGAAGGTTACCTGGAAGGGCTATGCGCCCGCGAGGCCCAAGGCTCCACGTTTCTTGGCCAGGGCATCGCCATCCCCCATGGAACGCCACAGACCCGTGACCAGGTGTTCGCCACCGGCGTGCGCCTGTTGCAGTTTCCCGAGGGGGTCGATTGGGGCGACGGCCAGATCGTCTACCTGGCCATCGGCATCGCTGCCCGCTCCGACGAGCACCTGCGCCTGCTGCAACTGCTGACCCGTGCCCTGGGTGAAACCGACCTGGCCGAGGCCTTGCGCCGGGCGAGCTCCGCCGAGGCGCTACTCAAGCTGTTGCAGGGCGCGCCCCAGGAGCTGGCGTTGGATGCGCAACTGGTGGGCCTGAACCTGCCCGCCGAGGACTTCGACGAGCTGGCCTGGCGCGGCTCGCGCCTGCTGCAACGCGCCGGCTGCGTCGATGCGGGCTTTGCCAGCCAGTTGCAACAGGCCGAACCCTTGCCGCTGGGCGAGGGTTTGTGGTGGTTGCACAGCGAGCGGCAGGTGCGTCGGCCGGGCCTGTCGTTCGTCACCCCGCAGCAACCGTTGCGCTACCGCGACCAGCCGCTCAACGGTCTGTTCTGCCTGGCCAGCCTCGGTGCCGCCCACCAGGCCCTGCTCGAGCGCTTGTGCGAAGTCCTGATCGAAGGCCGTGGGCAGATGCTCTACCAGGCCACCAGCAGCCGTGCCGTGCTCGAAGTGCTGGGGGGCGAGGTGCCGGCCGACTGGCCGAGCGTGCGGATCGTGCTGGCCAACCCCCACGGCCTGCATGCCCGACCGGCCAAGGTGCTGGCGCAGCTGGCCAAGGGCTTCGACGGCGAGATCCGTGTGCGCCTGCTGGATAGTGCGCAGCCGGCGGTGTCGGTCAAGAGCCTGAGCAAGCTGCTTGGCCTCGGCGCTCGGCGTGGCCAGGTGCTGGAGCTGATCGCCGAGCCGAGCGTCGCCGAGGATGCCTTGCCGGTGTTGCAGGCGGCCATCGAAGAGGGGCTGGGCGAGGCGGTGGAACCCCTGCCGGAGGTCGCCCAGCCGGTCGCCGCCCCGGTCGAGGTGTTGCAGGTGCCGCCGGCTGGCAGCCAGGTCCAGGGTGTCGGCGCTGCGCCGGGCATCGCCAGTGGCCCGGCCCATGTACATGTCGAGCGAGAGATCGACTACCCCCTGCGTGGCGAATCCACACCCCAGGAACGCCTGAAGCTGCGTCGTGCCCTGGAGGCGGTGAACGCGCAATTACAGGCCCTGGTGCAACGCAGCGACAAAGCGATCGGCGAAATCTTCGTTACCCACCAGGAAATGCTCGCCGACCCGGCCCTGGGCGACGAGGTCGAGCTGCGCCTGGCCCAGGGCGAGAGCGCCGCGGCGGCCTGGATGGCGGTGATCGAGGCGGCGGCGCGTCAGCAGGAGGCATTGCACGATGCCTTGCTCGCCGAGCGCGCTGCCGACCTGCGCGACATTGGCCGCCGGGTCCTGGCGCAACTGTGTAGTGTGCAGGACGTGCCCGAGCCCGAACAACCCTATGTGCTGGTGATGGCCGAGGTTGGCCCGTCCGATGTGGCCCGCCTCGACCCGGCGCGGGTGGCCGGTATCGTGACCGCCCATGGCGGTGCCACCGCCCACAGCGCCATCGTCGCCCGTGCCCTGGGTATTCCGGCGGTGGTCGGCGCGGGGGAGGCGATCCTGCTGCTCGAGCCTGGCACGCCGTTGCTGCTCGATGGGCAGCGCGGCCGGCTCGTCGTCGCGCCGGCGGCGGATGAGTTGCAACGAGCCCTGGCCGAGCGCGATCTGCGCGAGCAGCGCCTGCAGGCCGCCTGGGCCAATCGCCACGAACCGGCGGTGACCCGCGACGGCCATGCTGTCGAGGTGTTCGCCAACATCGGTGAAAGCCGTGGCATCGACCGGGTGGTGGAGCAGGGCGCCGAAGGCATTGGCCTGCTGCGTACCGAACTGATTTTCATGGCCCATCCCCAGGCGCCGGACGTGGCCACCCAGGAGGCCGAATACCGCCGCGTGCTCGACGGCTTGGACGGGCGCCCGTTGGTGGTGCGCACCCTCGACGTGGGCGGCGACAAGCCCTTGCCCTACTGGCCGATCGCCCCGGAGGAAAACCCCTTCCTCGGCGTGCGTGGTGTGCGCCTGACCTTGCAGCGCCCACAGGTGATGGAGGATCAGTTGCGGGCCTTGCTGCGGGCAGCGGGTGAGCGGCCCTTGCGCATCATGTTCCCGATGGTCGGACAGGTTCACGAATGGCGTGAGGCCAAGGCCATGGTCGAGCGCTTGCGCCAGGAACTGCCGGTCGCCGACCTGCAACTGGGCATCATGGTCGAAGTGCCCTCGGCTGCCTTGCTGGCGCCGCAGTTGGCGCGCGAGGTGGATTTCTTCAGCATCGGCACCAACGACCTGACCCAGTACACCCTGGCCATCGACCGCGGCCATCCGAGCCTTTCGGCCCAGGCCGATGGCTTGCACCCGGCGGTGCTGCGGCTGATCGACATGACCGTGCGCGCCGCCCATGCCGAGGGCAAGTGGGTCGGTGTCTGCGGCGAACTGGCCGCCGACCCGCAGGCGGTCGCCGTGCTGCTCGGGCTGGACGTGGACGAGCTCAGCGTCGCCGCTCGCAGCGTCGCCGAAGTCAAGGCACTGGTGCGCCAGGCCGATCACCAGACGGCCCGCGCCCTGGCGCACGAGGCTTTGCAACAAGACAGCGCCGCGGCGGTCCGGGCGCTGGTGGAGCGTTATTGAAATGGCCAAGATCCTCACCCTGACCCTCAACCCGGCGCTGGACATCACCGTCAGCCTGGATGCCCTGCGCCCAGGGCACGTCAACCGTAGCCAGGCCCAGCACAGCCATGCTGCCGGCAAGGGCCTGAACGTCGCCCAGGTACTGGCCGACCTGGGGCACAGTGTCACCGTCGGCGGCTTCCTCGGGCGTGACAACCTGCAGCCGTTCGATGCACTGATCGCCCGGCGCGGTTTTACCGACTGCTTCGTCCGCGTAGTGGGCGAGACCCGCAGCAACATCAAGCTGGTGGAGGCCGATGGCCGGGTCACCGATATCAATGGCCAGGGGCCGGACGTCGGCGAGGTCGCCCGGACTGCGTTGTTGCGCCGCCTGGAGAAGATCGCGCCGGGGCATGACGCGGTGGTGGTGGCCGGCAGCCTGCCTCGCGGCATCGATCCGCAGTGGTTCGGCCAGTTGCTGCTGCAATTGCAGGCCCAGGGCCTGAAGGTCGCCCTGGACAGCAGCGGCGAGGCCTTGCGTGTTGGCCTGCGGACGGCGCCGTGGCTGGTCAAGCCGAACACCGAGGAGCTGGGCGAGGTGCTTGGCGTTGCCGTGCACAGCCCGGCCGAGCAGCGTGCCGCCGCCGAGCGCCTGCTGGCGACCGGCGTGCAGCATGTGGTGGTGTCCCAGGGCGAGCAGGGCGTGAGCTGGTTCGCCAAGGGCCTGGCCTTGCATGGGCGACCGCCGCAGGTGCAGGTGGCGAGTACCGTGGGTGCCGGTGACTCGCTGGTGGCTGGCATGGTCCATGGCCTGCTGCTGGGCGAGGCGCCTGCGCAGACCCTGCGCCGCGCCACTGCCATCGCTGCCCAGGCGGTGACCCAGGTCGGCTTCGGCCTCTGTGATCGCGAGCAACTGGCCCACCTGGAGGCCGCCGTGCAACTGACAGAACGACAAGAGGGTTGCCGATGAACATCGCCATCGTCACCGCCTGCCCCAACGGCCAGGTGTCCAGCGTGCTGAGCGCACGCCTGCTGGCGGCCGCCGCGCAGCGACGGGGCTGGAGCACCAGCGTCGAGGTGCAGGCCGACGAACAGCCCGAACGCCGCCTGACGAGCGCGCAGATCGCCGAGGCCGACTGGGTGCTGGTGGTCAGCACCGGCCCGGTGGACCTGGCTCGTTTCGTCGGCAAGCGCCTGTACCAGAGCACCCCGGCCCAGGCCCTGGCCGACCGGGAAGGTTTTCTCGACGAGGCCGCCGCCAAGGCCCAGGTGCAGGAAGCCGTGGGCGCCGTCGAAGCGCCGCAGCCCAACGCGCAGCCGAGGATCGTCGCGGTCACCGCCTGCCCGACGGGCGTGGCCCACACTTTCATGGCCGCCGAGGCCCTGCAGCAGGCGGCCCAAGAGCTGGGCTACCTGCTCACCGTGGAAACCCAGGGTTCGGTCGGGGCGCGCAATCCGCTGCCGGCCGAGGCCATCGCGGCCGCCGACGTGGTGCTGCTGGCCGCCGACATCGAGGTGCCCACCGCGCGTTTCGCCGGCAAGCGCATCTACCGCTGCGGCACCGGCGTCGCGCTCAAGCAGGCGCGCGGCATTCTCGACAAGGCGTTGGCCGAAGGCAAGGTGGAGAACGCCGGTGACGCCACCGGCGAGGCGCCCAAGGCGTCTGAAAAGAGCGGTGTCTACAAGCACCTGCTCACCGGCGTGTCGTTCATGTTGCCGATGGTGGTGGCGGGTGGCCTGCTGATCGCCCTGTCGTTCGTCTTCGGCATCGAGGCCTACAAGGAGCCCGGTACCTTGCCAGCGGCGCTGATGCAGATCGGCGGCGAGGCCGCGTTCAAGCTGATGGTGCCGTTGCTGGCCGGCTATATCGCCTGGTCCATCGCCGACAGGCCGGGGCTGGCGCCTGGCATGATCGGTGGCCTGTTGGCCAGCACCCTGGGCGCAGGGTTCATAGGTGGCATCATCGCCGGCTTTCTCGCCGGCTACAGCGCCAAGGCCATCAGCCGCTGGGCGCGCCTGCCGAGCAGCCTCGATGCGCTCAAGCCGATCCTGATCATTCCGCTGCTGGCCAGCCTGTTCACCGGCCTGGTGATGATCTATGTGGTCGGCCAGCCGGTGGCGGCGATGCTCGAGGGGTTGACGCAGTTTCTCGACAGCATGGGCACCACCAACGCCATTCTCCTGGGGTTGCTGCTCGGTGGGATGATGTGCGTCGACCTGGGCGGGCCGATCAACAAGGCGGCCTATGCCTTCTCGGTGGGGCTGCTGGCTTCGTCCAGCTATGCGCCGATGGCGGCCACCATGGCCGCTGGCATGGTGCCGCCGATCGGCCTGGGCATCGCCAGCTTCCTGGCCCGGCGCAAGTTCGCCCAGGGTGAGCGCGAGGCGGGCAAGGCGGCGTTGGTGCTGGGCTTGTGCTTCATTTCCGAAGGGGCGATCCCCTTCGCCGCCAAGGACCCGTTGCGGGTGATCCCGGCGAGCATCGCCGGTGGCGCGCTGACCGGGGCGCTGTCGATGTACTTCGGCTGCAAGCTGATGGCGCCCCATGGCGGGCTGTTCGTGCTGCTGATCCCCAATGCGATCAACCATGCGCTGCTGTACCTGCTGGCGATCCTGGCGGGCAGCTTGTTGACGGCGGTGGTGTATGCGCTGATCAAGAAGGGCGAGCGGGTGGAGTTGGCGGTGGCGTCCTAGCGGGGGGATGAGCCGCAAGCTGCAAGTTGCAAGAGGCGCTGGGGCTGGCTTCTTATGGTTTGCGGCTTGTGGCTTGCAACTGGGATCGCAATGGCGCCAGCAACTCGCCCAATCCGTTGTGATCGATTTCGTACATCAAGGCCAGCAAGCTGCCCAACTCACCGGATGGGAAGCCCTTGCGGGCGAACCAGGCCAGGTAGTCGCCTGGCAGGTCGGCGATCAGGCGGCCCTGGTACTTGCCGAAGGGCATGGTGCGGGTGAGCAGTCGTTGCAGGGATTCGGGCTTCATGGGCGGGCCTGGCGGGTGAAAGGCTCCGACCATACTGCAATCTGCACGAAGCCCCAAGCGGCGATCATGCAGAACGCCTCGTTCGGTCTTTCCTTGCCTTTGGCTATCTGATTGATTTTGGATGGTTTTTTCATGGGGTTTGGCTTGGCACGAAGGCTGCTCCAACCTTGGTGACTATCACCTGCCAAGGAGTTTGTGCCATGAGCAATCCGAACAAAGACGTGATCGACGTGCTCAACGACCTGATCGAATACAGCAAGGACGGCGAGAAGGGGTTCAAGGAGTCGGCCGATGATGTCAAGAATGCCGAGCTGAAGGCCTTTTTCGTCCAGCGGGCCGGGGAGTGCGCCAATGCCGCCGCCGAGCTGCAGGGCGAGGTGCGTCGCCTGGGTGGCGATCCGGAAACCTCCACCAGCCTCAGCGGCGACCTGCACCGGGGTTGGGTCAACTTCAAGTCGATGCTGACCGGCAAGAGCGAGGAGGCGGTGCTCAACGAGGTCGAGCGTGGCGAGGACTTCGCCCTGAAGGCCTACAAGGACGCCCGTGAGAAGCTGGTCAAGCTCGGCCGTACCGCCAGCGACGAGACCTATGCCCTGGTGGAGAGGCAGTTGCAGGGCGTGCAACGCAACCATGACCAGGTCAAGGCTCTGCGTGATGCTGCGCGTGCACGCTCCTAAGGCCAGTCCAGCGGTGAATCGATGGGGCTGCTACGCAGCCTTTGCCAGGCCCAACGGTGTACGAAAGGCCTAGGTCTACTCCAGTGGGCCCTCCACCCGGTTGCGGCCATTGGCCTTGGCCCGGTAGAGGGCTTCGTCCGCCGTGCCCAGCAGGCCTGCCAGGTCTTGCTGGGTACCGGGGGTATAGAGGCCGATGCCGATGCTGACGGTCACTGGCCGGGCATCACTGTCGAAGGACGGCATTTGCTGGACGCTGGCGCGGATGCGTTCGGCCAGCAGGCGGGCGCCGGACAGTTCGGTTTCCGGTAGCACCACTTGGAATTCCTCGCCGCCGTAGCGTGCCGCCAGGTCCGCGGGACGGCGGATGCAGCGCTCTATGGTTCGGGCCACCTCGCGCAAGGCATGGTCGCCGCCGGCGTGGCCATGGCGCTGGTTGTACGCCTTGAAATGATCCACATCCACCATGAGGATCGCCAGCGGCTGGCGATTGCGCTGGGCGCGTGCCCATTCCTGGCGCAGCACCTGGTCCAGTTGCCGGCGGTTGGCCAGGCCCGTGAGGCTGTCGGTGGCGGCCAGGGCCGCGAGGCCTTGCTCGGCGTCGTGGCGGCGGCGCAATTCGCGGGCCAGCAGCAGGGTCAGCCAGAGGATGCCGATGCACAGGATGCCGGTCGCCACGCTGACCAGGGCTGCCGTGCGCCGCCACGACTGGAAGACCTCGTCGGTGGAATGCGCCACCAGGACGATGAGCGGCAGGTCGCCCACCCGGGCGAAGGTGTACATGCGCTGGGCGCCGGAAGCCCCGGAAGGGGCCGTGAAGCTGCCGCTGTGTTCGCTGAGGATGCGCTGGAAGTTCGCACGTGCGCTGAAATCGCTGCCGATCAGCGGGGCCTGCGGGCGGCTGGGTTGGCGCGCCAATAGCTGGCCATCGGTATTGAGCAGGTTGATGCTGCTGTCGGTGCCGATGTCCAGGCGCTCGAACAACTGGCTGAAATAGGACAACCGCAGCACCCCCATGGCCAACCCGGCGAATTCGCCATCGGTCCTGGAGATACGCCGGCTGAAGCTGATGCACCAGTCGAGGTTGCCCCAGCGGGCCTGGAAGGGCGGGCTGATGAACAGGCCCAGGCCTGGGTTGTCGCGATGGGCCTGGAAGGCTACGGAGTCGGCGAGGCTGGCCTGGCGTGGCACCACGTTGAGCGAATCACCGCGCACCTCGCCCTTGGCGTCGAGCCAGAGGATGTTCCCGCGCACCGGCGCGGCGAAGGTCTGGTTGAACAGGATCTGTTGGCGTAGCTGCGAGCGTACCTGCAGCAGGTCGGGGTGCTGTACCGCCCAGATCAGCCTGCGCAGGGACTGGTCGTAGAGTTCGACGTTGCGCAGGATATCGCTCTCGATGAGTTGGACGATGTTGCTCGAGGAGCGCTTGGCCGATTGCTCGACGCTGTCCCGCTCGCGGGCCAGCAGATAGCTGACGATGGCGACGATGGCGAGCACGGCCAGGCAGCTGCCCAGGTTGAGGATCAGCTCGGGCTGCGATCTGGACAGGGAGGAACGCGGTGATCGAGTAGGCAACGTCATGCTCGCTACTGCATAAGCCCCTCTGTCCGTGAGGGTAGGGCTATTACGCGGCGGCCTCATTCTAGGCAAGCGGCAATGGCCGGACAAGAGCTAGCGCGGCTGTCCGACGGAATGAGCGGGTTGACGTGGTGTGGGGCTGCGAAACAGCCCCAAAAGCCGCTGAGCGTCAGCCGGTCAGAACACGTTCAGTGGGTAGTCGACGATCACCCGGTACTCGTCCATGTCACGGTCCACCGAGGAATAGCCCTGGCTGCCACGGTGGCTGGCATAGCGCAGCAGCACCGAAAGGTCCTTGAGGCTGCCTTCCTGGAACACGTACTGCACGTCCAGGTCACGTTCCCAATGCATGGCGTTCTTGCCGTCGGGATTGTAGTAGTCGTAATGGCGGTTGCCCGGGGCGGGCTTGGTCAGGTCCAACTCACCGCGCGAATACGACAGCGACGAACTCAGGCCCGGGATACCCAGGCCGGCGAAGTCATAGTCGTACTGCAGCTTCCACGAACGCTCGTTGGGGCCGTTGAAGTCCGAGTACATGCGCGAGTTGTCCAGGTACACGCTATCGCCCAGGTTGATGTAGTCGAACGGCGTGTCGCCATTGACCCGCTGGTAGGCGGCGGTGACGCTGTGGTACCCGGCATTGACGGTGAAGTGCACGCTGTAGGTGTTGTTGTCGATGTCGCCGAGCAGCGCCTGGCCGGTGTCCTGGGTGTGGTAGAAGTGCAGGCCCGGATTGAAGCTGACCAGGTCGTTGACCACGTAGGTGTAGTCGAAGTCGAAGTAGTACTGGTTCCAGATGTCCTTCAGCTCGGCGGCATACAGGTTGCTGGTGATGCTCTCGCTGCCGCTCCAGGACGCACCGGCCCAGGTCAGGTGCTGGCTCTTGGTGCCATCGTCGAGCGTGCCGTAGTAGGTGTCGATACGGCGGTGGCCGCTCTGGTTGTACGGCTTGGTGAAGCTGACCTGGCCACCTTCGAGCAGCAGGCCGTCGATGCTGGTGTTGGTCAGGCTCACGCCACGGAAGGTCTGCGGCAGCATGCGCGTCTCGCCACCGGCGATCACCGGGTTGGTGAGGAACAGGTCACCGGCCTTGAGTTCGGTGTCGAAGGCCTTGAACTTGACGGCGGCGCCGGCGGTGGAGAGCGAGTGCGGCGCGGCGCCCAGCTCACCGTCGTCCTCGATGTGCTCCGGCAGGAGGCTGGTGCCGGCATGCCCGCCGCCACCATCGAGCTTCAGGCCGAGCATGGCGTGGGCATCGAGGCCAAAGCCGATCACGCCCGGGGTATAGCCGGACTCGAAGCGGGCGACGAAGCCCTGCCCCCATTCACGGTTGTCGTTGTGGCCGCGGTCCAGCTGGTTGCGGTGGAAGTAGGCGTTGCGAAAATGCAGGTTCAGGGACGCGCCTTCGATGAAGCCCTCAGCCTTGTCTTCATCGGCCTGTGCGGCAAACGGCATCGTTGCGGCCAATGCAACGAACAACGGGGTGAAACGAAACGCGGAAGACACCGGTACAAGCTCCTTTGGTCTGGCGGTGGGGCAGTTTTTATTGTCGGGTTTACAACTTTCTTATGAAGTACGTAACAGCCTGGCTGAGAGTTTCGAGCACATAAAAAAAGCCGCTGATCGGCAGCGGCTTTGAAAGGCTAACATATCGACACGGGCAATGCCCATGGAGTAGCCAAGGGAAAAAGGAGAGCGTTCGAAGTGCCGATCAGCTATCGGCATTATCGTCGGTAACGGCCTTGGATGCGGTCTGTTGTGCGTCTTTCACGCTGTCTGACTTCTGCGCGGCATAGGCTTCGCGGGCTTGTTGGTGAACAGCGGAAAGTGCGGCGTTACGGGCAACGAAGGCCGGCGATTCTTCGGCCATGGCCAGGGGCGACAACAACAGGGAAGACAGGACGAAAACGCTGGCAACACCCATACTGTTGGACATTTGGAACAACCTTCTTGCGGGGCAAGTGCTAATTGAGACAGGCGTAAGTTAGCCCCGTCGACGCCCTGGAAACAGAGCGAAGTTGGATAAGCACCGTTGCGTAAAAGGTAATGATCGAGTGGCCAACGTTCAGGCTTTTGTCGCAAACCCGCGCAGTTGAGCGCTCGGCAGGCGGATACCGAAGGTGTTGGCCCCCCCTTTGCTGTGCACGAAGACCTCGCCACCATGCATCAGGGCGATGGCCTTGACGATCGCCAGGCCCAGGCCATGGTTGCCGCCGCCACTGTTGCTGCGGGCGGCATCGACCCGGTAGAAGCGCTCGAACAGCAGCGGCAGGTGTTCCTCGGCGATGGCTGGGCCCGGGTTGCTCACGGCGATGCTGACCTGCTCGTTGCCGGCCTCGATGCGTACATCGATCACCTGGTGGGGCGCAGTGTGCTGCACGGCGTTGTTCAGCAGGTTGATCAGCGCCCGGCGCAGGTGGGCCTTCTCGATCGGTGCCTGGGCATCGCCGCTGACTGTGACGCTGACGTGGGCGTCTTCGAGGATGTAGTCCAGATAATCGAGGGTCGTGGCCACTTCCTCGGCCAGCGAGGCCTGGGTCAGGGCGGTGACCTTGCTGCCCTGGTCGGCGCTGGCCAGGAACAGCATGTCGTTGATGATGCTGCGCAGGCGTTCGAGCTCCTCGAGGTTCGATTGCAGCACCTCGAAATAATGCTCGGCGCTGCGCCCGCGGGTCAGGGCTACCTGGGTCTGGCCGATCAGGTTGGTCAGCGGCGAGCGCAGCTCATGGGCGACGTCGGCGTTGAACGCCTCCAGCCGCGAGTACGCCAGGCTGACCCGGTCCAGCGCGGCGTTGAAGGCGTCGGCGAACTGCGCCAGCTCCGGGGCCAGGTCCTGGGTCCGCAGGCGTCCGTCCAGGTGCGGCGGGGCCAGCGCCTGGGCCTCGGTCGACAGGGCCTGCAGTGGCTTGAGGCCGATGCGCGCGACCCAGTAGCTGAGCAGCGAGGCCAGCAGCACGCCGAGCGCGGCGAGGCCGACGATGGCCACCAGCAGGCTGTGCTGGGCCTGCCAGAAGGTCTCGGTGTCGATACCGATGAGAAAGCGCAGCGGCGGGCGTTCGCCAAGGGCTGGCAGTTCGCTGACCAGCACCTTGTATGGATACGGATGCTCGGCCAGGCGCAAATCGCGCATGCCCTGCGGGCCTGCGGCGAAGCGACGGATCGCCTCGTCCGGTTGGCCGTACTCGTAGGCCGGGTCGCCGCTGACCACCCAGAAGCGGATACGCCGGTCTTCCTCGCCGAGCAGGTTGAGCTTGTTATGGATCTTGGCCCAGTGTTCCGGTGTGCCGTAGCGGTTGAGGGTGGACTCCAGCACGCTGAAGCGCGCGTCCAGTTCGGCTGCCGGCAGCAGGTCGAGGCTGCGGTCGACTTGGCGGTACAGGGCGCTGCCGATCAGCACGAACACCCCCAGGGCGACCAGGGTGAACAGCGCCGACAGGCGCAGGGCGATGGAGTTACCCCGCACGGTTTTCCAGGACATAGCCCATGCCTCGGATGGTGTGCAGCAGCTTGTTGTCGAAGGGTCCGTCGAGCTTGGCGCGCAGGCGCTTGATGGCCACCTCGACGACATTGGCGTCACTGTCGAAGTTGATGTCCCAGACCAGCTCGGCGATGGCGGTCTTGGACAGGATCTGGCCCTGCCGGCGAGCCAGCACGCTGAGCAGGGAGAACTCCTTGGCGGTCAGCTCCAGGCGCTGGCCGGCGCGGCTGGCCTTGCGGCTGAGCAGGTCGATCCACAGGTCGCCGACCTGGATCTGCAGCGGCTCGTGGCTGGTGCTGCGACGGGTCAGGGCCTGCAGCCGGGCGACCAGTTCGAGGAAGGAGAACGGCTTGCCCAAATAGTCGTCGGCGCCTTCGCGCAGGCCATGGATACGGTCCTCGACCCGCTCGCGGGCGGTGAGCATGATCACCGGCGTCTGCTTGCGCGCACGCAGGGCACGCAGCACCCCGTAGCCATCCAGCCCGGGGAGCATGACATCGAGCACGATCACCGCGTAGTCGCCTTCCAGGGCCAGGTGCAGGCCGTCGATGCCGTCACGGGCCAGGTCGACGGTGAAGCCCTGTTCGCTCAGGCCGCGATGCAGGTAGTCGGCGGTTTTCTCTTCGTCTTCGATGATCAGCACACGCATGGTCTTGTCTCAACTGGCACTGGGCGCAACGGCCTTGGCGGCCTGGCGGCGGTGGAACAGACGCTCCAGGGCCAAGTATATGACCGGGGTGGTGAACAGCGTCAGGGCCTGGCTGACCAGCAGCCCGCCCACCACGGCGATCCCCAGGGGCTGGCGCAGCTCGGCGCCGGCGCCGAAGCCGAACATCAGCGGCAGCGCGCCGAGCAGGGCTGCCAGGGTGGTCATGATGATCGGCCGGAAGCGCGTCAGGCACGCCTGGTGGATCGCCTGCTCCGGTGTCAGCCCCTGGCGGCGCTGGGCATCCAGGGCGAAGTCGATGAGCAGGATGCCGTTCTTCTTGACGATGCCGATCAGCAGCACCACGCCGATCAGCCCCATGATGCTGAAGTCCTGGCCCATGGCCCAGAGCAGGATCAGTGCGCCGAGGCCCGCCGAGGGCAGGGTGGAAATGATGGTCAGCGGATGGACGAAGCTCTCGTAGAGCACGCCGAGGATGATGTACACCGCCACCAGCGCGGCCAGAATCAACCATGGCTGGCTCGACAGTGAGCTCTGGAACGCCTGTGCCGCGCCCTGGAAATTGCCGACGATCGAGTCGGGCATGCCCAGTTCGCGCTGGGTGCGCTCGAGGATCTTCACCGCGTCGCCCAGGGCCACGCCCGGTGCCAGGTTGAACGACAGGTTGGCCGCCGGGAACAGGCCGTCGTGGCTGATCGACAACGGCCCGGTGCTCGGCGCGGCGACATGCGCCACCGCCGACAGCGGCACCATCTCGCCGGTCAATGGCGAGCGCAGGTAGAAGTAATTCAGGCTCTCGGCCTTGCCACGCTGGCGGGCGTCGAGTTCGAGGATCACCTTGTACTGGTTGGTCTCGGTCTGGAATTCGCTGATCTGCCGCTGGCCGAAGGCATCGTACAGCGCCTGGTCGACGTCGGCGGTGGTCAGGCCGAAGCGTGCCGCGGCCTGGCGGTCGATGTCGATGCGGGTGACGCTGGCGCCCAACTGCAGGTCGTTGGACAGATCGCGCAGCGCCGGGATCTCGCGCAGGCGGTCGGTCAGGCGCTGGGTCCAGAGGTTCAGGGCGACGCCGTCGTTGCTCTTGAGCACGTACTGGTACTGGGTACGCGAAGGCCCGGAGCTGAGGTTGATGTCCTGGCCAGCGCGCATGTACAGGACGATCCCCGGCACCTGGGCAAGCTTGGGGCGTAGCCGGTCGATCAGCTCGCTGGCCGAGACGTCGCGTTCGCCGCGTGGCTTGAGGGCGATCCAGAAGCGGCCGTTGGCGATGGTCTGGTTGCTGCCGGTCACGCCGACGGCGTGGGAGAAGGCGCGTACTGCAGGGTCTGCCTCGATGATCTTCGCCAGGGCTTGGTGCTTCTCGATCATCGAGGGGTACGACACGTCCGCCGCCGCCTCGGTGGTGCCGAGGATGAAACCGGTGTCTTGCAGCGGGAAGAAGCCCTTGGGGATGGCCACGTAGCCGGCCACTGCCAGCGCCAGGGTCAGGCCGAACACACCGAGGGTCAGGCGCTGGTGGGCCAGGGCATGGTCTAGGCCTTTCTCGTACCAGCGCACCAGGCGCTGGCCGAGGCCGCCATGCTGGTGTGCCGGCGGGCGGCGCATGAACAGGGCGCAGAGGGTCGGTGCCAGGGTCAGCGACACCACCACCGAGATCAGGATGGTGGCGGTGGCGGTCAGGGCGAATTCCTTGAACAGCCGGCCGACCACTCCGCCCATGAACAGCAGCGGGATGAATGCGGCGATCAGCGAGAAGCTGATCGACACCACGGTGAAGCCGATCTCGCCGGCGCCCTTGAGCGCCGCGGTACGGCTGTCGTCGCCGGCCTCCAGGTGGCGGTGGATGTTCTCCACCACGACGATGGCATCGTCCACCACGAAGCCCACGGCGATGACGATGGCCACCAGGGTGAGGTTGTTCAGGCTGAAGCCGAACACGTACATCAGGGCGCAACTGGCGATCAGCGACACGCCGAGCACGCTGGAGACCACCAGGGTGGCCGACCATTGGCGCAGGAACAGCGCCATCACCCCGATCACCAGGGCCACGGCGATCATCAGGGTCAGCTCTACCTCGTGCAGCGAGGCGCGGATGGTCTGGGTGCGGTCGTTGAGCACCGACACCTCGACCGAGGCCGGGAGCATTTCCTGCAGCTTGGGCAGGGCGGCTATCACCCGGTCGACGGTATCGACGATGTTCGCCCCCGGCTGGCGGAAGATCACCAGGTTCAGCCCCGGGCGCTCGCCGGACCAGGCCCTGACGTAGGCGTTCTCGGCGCCCTGGATCACCTTGGCCACGTCGCGCAGGTGCACCGGTGCGCCGTCGCGGTAGGAGACGATCAACTGGGCGTAGTCCTCGGCGTGGAACAACTGGTCGTTGGCGGCGAGGGTCGAGACGCTGTGTTCGCCGTACAAGGCGCCCTTGGCCAGGTTCAGGCTGGTCTGCTGGATCGCCTGGCGCAGGTCGGCCAGGGTCAGGCCGATGGCGGCGAGTTTTTCTGGCTGGGCCTGGACGCGGATGGCCGGGCGCAGCTGGCCGGTGATGTTGATCAGGCCGACGCCGTCGATCTGGCTCAGTTGGCGGGCGAGCAGGGTCTCGGCGTAGTCGCTCAGTTCGTTGCCAGGCATCTGCGCGGAACTGACGGTGAGCACCAGCACCGGGCTGTCGGCCGGGTTGACCTTGCGCCAGGTGGGCGGGTTGGGCAGGTCCCGGGGCAGCCGTGCGGTGGCGGTGTTGATCGCCGCCTGGACTTCCTGGGCGGCGGTGTCGATGCTCTTGTCCAGGCTGAACTGCAGGATCAGCGTGGTCGAGCCCAGGGCGCTGCTGCTGGTCATCTGGGTCATGCCGGGAATGGCGCTGAACTGCACCTCCAGCGGCGTGGCCACCGAGGAGGCCATGGTCTCGGGGCTGGCGCCGGGCAACTGGGCGGTGACCTGGATGGTCGGGAAGTCGGCCTCCGGCAGGGGCGCCACGGGCAGGCGCGGGAAGGCGATGACACCGAGCAGGACCAAGGCGAAGGTCAGCAACAGGGTCGCCACCGGGTGGTCGATGCACCAGGCCGACAGGCCATTGCGGGTGTTCATGGCTGGCTCCGGCGGTCGGCCATTTCCGCTGGGGCGGGCGCTTCGGGAGTGACCTCGACCTGGGCGCCGGGCTTGAGCCGCGACTGCCCGTCGAGCACCAGGCGGTCACCCGGCTCGACACCGGCGACGATGTTCAGGGTGCTGTCCTGGTACAGCACCTTGACCGGCACGCTGGTCACCTTGTCACCGTCCAGGCGGTAGACGAAATGGCCGTCGATGCCGCGCTGCACCACGGGCGGTGGAACCACCAGGGCACTTTGCTCCACCGCGGTGCGCAGCTTGACGGTCACCAGTTGGCCGGGCCACAGATGACCGTCCTTGTTGTCGAACTCGGCCTTGACCCGCACGGTGCCGGTGTTGGCCGATACCTGGTTGTCGATCAGGGCCAGGTGACCTTCGCCGAGCAGGCGGCTCTCGCCGTCGGCATCCAGGTAGGCTTGCACCAGCGCCGGGGTCGGTGCGTTCAGCAGGCTCTGCAAGGTCGGCAGCATCTGCTGGGGCAGGGCGAACTCCACGGCGATCGGGTCGATCTGGGTGACGCTGAACAGGCTGCGGGTATCGCTGGTGCGCACCAGGTTGCCCGGGTCGACATTGCGGATGCCGACCCGGCCGGTCACCGGCGAACGGACCTGCGTGTACGACAGCTGCACCTCGGCGTTGGCGATGGCGGCTTGGTTGCCCTTGACCGTGGCCTGCAACTGGTTGACCAGCGCCTGCTGCTGGTCGAGGGTCTGCTTGGACACGCCGTCGTCGCTGCTGAGCAGGCGGTAGCGCTTGAGGTCCACACCGGCGACCTGCAGTTGTGCCTGGCTCTGGCCCAGTTGGGCGCGGGCCTGGTCGAGGCTGGCGCGGATCGCCCGGTCGTCGAGGGTGGCGAGCAGGTCGCCCTGCTTGACCCATTGCCCTTCCTTGACCAGCACCCGGGTCAGTACGCCTTCGACCTGCGGGCGTACCTCGACGCTGTGCAGCGACAGCACCGAGCCGATGGCGCTGGTGTAGCGCGGTACGTCCTGCCGGGCGACGCTGACCACTCGCACCGGAATGGCGTTCTGCGCGCGCACGCTGGGCGCCTCCTGGCGTTGGCTCAGCCACCCGCCCAGGGCCGCCAGGAGGAGAAGTGCCAGGGCGGCGAGGACGAGGGATCGGGATGGAGGTCGCATCGGGTCGGGCACCGTAGCCGAAGGGTGGGGAAGCGGTTCTGTCCTGATCAAGCTTATAGCGCCTGGATCGGGTCGGCAGCGTGACGCCAGGCTGACAGGGCTGTCAGTTTCGGCTCATTGATGGCCAATTGCCAAGATGCTGCCGTGGATCAATGTTTCATCGGGATTTGTGCCTAAAGTCGTATGCCCTGCCGATTTTCCCAACAAGAACGAGTGCCTCCGATGAAGTGCAATATGCCTGTTACCGGTCGCCAAGTGGATTACCCCGGCGATGCCAACATCCTGTCCACCACCGACCTGGACAGCCTGATCACCTATGCCAACGACGATTTCGTGCGTATCAGCGGTTTCACCCGCGACGAATTGCTGGGCAATGCGCACCATATCGTGCGGCACCCAGACATGCCGAGCCAGGCGTTCGAACAGATGTGGCAGGCACTCAAAGGAGGGCGCTCGTGGATGGGGCTGGTGAAGAATCGCTGCAAGAACGGCGATCATTATTGGGTCAGCGCCTTCGTCTCGCCGATCAGCAGTGGCGGCAAGACCATCGAGTACCAGTCGGTGCGCACCCGGCCCAGCGTCGAGCAGGTGGCCGCGGCCGAGCGCTGCTACGCGCGCTTGCGCGAGGGGCGCAGGCACTGGTGCGAGCGCTTGCCGGTGTTGGGCCTGGGCATGCGCCTGTCGTTCGGGGTGGCGGCGATCGTGGCGCTGGTGCTTGGGGCGGGGCAGTGGTGGCAGGGGGCACCCTGGTTGCCGACGCTGTTGGAGGTCGTGCTGGCTGCGGGCCTTAGCAGCGCGTTGATCCTGATGTTGCTGCGCCCGTTCGAACGCCTGCGCAGGCAGGCCCTGGCGATCGCCGACAATCCGCTGAGCCAGCAGTTGTATACCGGGCGGCGCGACGGCGTTGGCCAGATCGAGTTCGCCATGCGCATGCTCAAGGCCCAGCTGGGCGCGGTGGTGGGGCGCATCGGCGATACCTCGGTGCGCCTGGCCGGGCATTCCGGTGCCTTGGTGGATGCTTTGCAGGCCAGCCATGCCAACAGCCTGGAACAACAGGACGAAGCCGACCAGGTGGCCACCGCGATCCACCAGATGAGCGCCAGCGTGGCCCAGGTGGCTAGCAGCGCGCAGTTGGCCTCCATGGCCGCCGACCAGGCCGAGGGCGAGACCCAGTCCGGTCACCAGTTGGTCGACCGCAACCGCTGCGCCATACAGGACCTGGCCGGCTCGCTGGTGGAGGCCAGCGAGGTGGTGCGGCAACTGGAAAACCACAGCAGCGAAATTTCGGGGGTACTCGATGTGATCCGTGGCATTGCCGAGCAGACCAATCTGCTGGCGCTCAATGCTGCGATCGAGGCGGCCCGGGCTGGCGACCAGGGGCGAGGCTTCGCCGTGGTCGCCGACGAGGTGCGCGGCCTGGCCCAGCGCACGGCGCAGTCGACCCACCAGATCCAGCGCATGATCGCCACCTTGCAGGAGGGCGCCCGTGCCGCGGTGCAGGTGATGCAGCAGAGCAGCGCCCATGCCGGGCACAGTGTCGAGCAGGCGCAACTGGCCAGTGGTGCGCTGGACAGCATCAGTGCACGGGTCAACCAGATCAACGAGATGAGCCTGCAGATCGCGGCGGCGGTGGAGCAGCAGAGCCGGGTCAGCGAGAGCATCAACCGCAACATCGTCATCATCCGCCAGGCCAGCGAGGCGACCGTCGACGTTGGCCAGCGCAGCCACAGCAGCGCCAGCGACGTGGCTGACCTGGCCCAGGACCTGCGGCGTCTGGCGGATGAGTTCTGGCGGCGTTGTCAGTGAGTGTTTCGTTGTGGGCCATGCTCTGCATCTGGGTCTGCAAAGCAGCCCCAGGATGACAAGCGCCGCTTGGGGCCATGTTGGAGCGGGCTTGCCCGCGAAAAGACCAGCACCGACTACTGAGTAGGCGAGCCCGCCTCAAAACCCGATGAAGGCGTAGTACAGCGGCGCTTCGCCAATGGTGCGCAGACCACGGCCGTGCAGTTGTTCGACCAGGGCCGGGTCCTGCACATGCAAGGCCCAGGTGGCGCCCTGGTCGCTTGGCTCCTGTTCCAGCGCCGAGGCAAACGCCCCCATGTCCGGCAGCCAGGCCGTGAACCCATTGCCCTTGAGTGCGCTGGTGGTCATGCCCAGGGCCTGGCAGATGACAACCTTGGCGGCGATGTCGTCACGGTCGGCCTGGCGCGAGGCTTCGATCAACGCCATCAGTTGTGGGTCGACCGGCAGGTTGCCATGGATCAGCGCGGGGCCTTGTTCCCACGCCTCGGGCGGGCAGTCCTTGTTTTCCGGGCGCAAGGGCAGGTGCGGGTTGATCTCCGCCGGGTAGATGCGGCACACCAATGGGCGCGTCTCGTAGATGGTGCACAGGTCGTTGGCGTCCAGGTTGCGGCAGCGCCCTGGGTTGAAGGCTGCGAAGGTCACCGAGACGCGCATCTCGGTAGTGCCGCAGGCGACCGGGTAGGAGCGGCGCAGCACGTGTTCGCGCTGCTCGCTGGGCATGCCGGGGCCGTCGGTAACGAAAGCCTCGATCAGCACCACCACCTGGCCACCGGCTGCCGCCCATTGGCGGGACTCGGCCAGGGTCAGCGGTACATGGTGGCCGGTGCAGCACTTGCCACAGCCGGTACAGGCGAAACGGATGTGCTGGTCCACTAGTAGGCGCCCGGATTCCACTCGCTGACGACGGCCTGCTTGCGCTGGCGGTCGTACAGGCACAGCTCGGTGCCCGTGCGTTGTTGCATGTGCTTCTGTGGGTAGACGCCTTCGATCAGCAGGGCGCTGTAGCCGACCTGGTCGTCGAACTCGACGGGCTTGCCACGGGCGTGGGCATCCTTGAACTGGCTGGCGGCCAGGCAGCTCTTGAGCATCTGCTGGCGCTGCTCGTTCCAGGCCTGGCTGCTGGAGGCCAGGGCGGCGGTGCTGAACAGGGTGCAGGCAAGCAGGAGGTGACTGGGAAATTTCATACACGGTACCGGCAAAGAACAACCGAGAAGCGCGAATTATGCCCGAGTCCTCCCCTGCATCAAGCCAGGGAGTTTGTCGCTGGATATATCAGTGTTCGGCGAACACCACCGCCCTTGCCGCCAGCACCAGGCAATCGGTCAGCTCCGGCGAGGAGAACTTGGTGAGGATGGCGTTGGCCCCGGCCAACCTGGCCTTTTCGGCGCTCATGGTGCTGTCCAGCGAGGTGTGCAGCAGGACGTACAGGTGCTGGAAATCCGGTGTCTCGCGCAGGGTGCGGGTGAAGGCGTAGCCGTCCATCTCGGACATCTCGATGTCGGAGACGACGATATTGATCTCCCGCTCGGTGCCTTGCAGTTCCAGCAGAACGTTGATGGCGTCCTTGGCGCTGCGTGCGGTATGGCACTCGATGCCGAGGTTGCGCAGGGTATGCACCGACTGCTGTAGGGCCACTTGGCTGTCGTCGACCACCAGGATGTTGGCTGCCGCCAGCAGGCTGGCGTCCTCCTCGCTCAGTTCGCCGGGGTGTGGCTCGGCTTCGGGTGGCGCGATGGCGTGGATGACCTTTTCGATGTCCAGCACCTGCACCAGGGTGTTGTCGACCCGGGTCACGCCGGTGATGAACGAGCGGTTGCCCGAGCCATAGGGCGGCGGCTTGATGTCGGTGCTCAGGCAATGGACGATGCGGCTCACGGCCTGGACATGCAGGCCCTGGCGCGAGCGGCTGATCTCGGTGACGATCAGGCAGCCGCCGTCGGGGTCGGCCAGGGGGCGTTCGCCGATGGCGCGAGACAGGTCGATCACCGACAGCGAGTTGCCACGCAGGGTGGCCACGCCCTTCACGTGGGGGTGCGACTCGGGCAGCTTGGTCAGCGGCGGGCAGGGGATGATCTCGCTGACCTTGAGCAGGTTGATTGCCATCAGCTTGCCGCTGCGCAGGGTGAACAGCAGCAGGGACAACGAGTCCGCGCGGGCATTTTGCGTGGCCATGGGCAACCTTCGGGTTTGTCAGGAATAGAGGTGGATGCCGGGTTATCGGCATGCCGGCACCAGGCTTTAGCTCGCCGGGGCCGCTGTGCGGCCCCGAATGGCTTCAGCGCAACCCCAGGCGCTTGGCCAATCGGCTGAGGTTGGCGCGGTCCAGCCCCAGCTCGCGGGCGGCGGAGGCCCAATTGTCCTGGTGGCGCTCCAGGCACGCTTCGATCAACCGGCGCTGGTAGTCATCCACCGCCTCGCGCAGGCCGCCCTCGGGCAGGCTGCCTATCGGCATGGGCGCGGGGGCAGGTTCGCTGCTGGCGGGCAGGACACTGCGCAGGTCCAGGTCGCCGGCCTCCAGCGTGAGGATACGCGGGCGCTCTGAGTGCTGACCGAGGGCCTTGAGCGCCGAGCGGCCGATCAGGTGCTCCAGTTCGCGCACGTTGCCTGGCCAGTCGTAGGCCAGCAGTGCGGCCTGGGCCTCGCTGCTCAGGCGCAGGCTGTTCAGGCCCAGGCGCGAACGGTTCTGTTCGAGGAAATAGCCGGCGATCAGCAGCACATCGCGGCCGCGCTCGCGCAGCGGCGGGACATGCAAGGGATACACGCTCAGGCGATGGTAGAAGTCAGCGCGGTAGCGGCCGTTGCGCACTTCCTCGGCCAGGTCGCGGTTGGTCGCGGCGATCAGGCGTACGTCCACTCGGTGTTCGCGGTCCGAACCCAGGCGCTGCAACTGGCCGCTCTGCAGCACGCGCAACAGCTTGGCCTGCACGGTCAGGGGCAGTTCGCCCACCTCGTCGAGGAACAGGGTACCGCCGTTGGCCAGCTCGAACTTGCCACGGCGCTCGCCATGGGCGCCGGTGAAGGCGCCGCGAACATGGCCGAACAACTCGCTCTCGACCAAGGTATCGGGCAGGGCGGCACAGTTGAGGCTGATCAGCGGCTTGTCGGCACGGGCGCTGGCCTGGTGCAGGGCCTGGGCCACCAGCTCCTTGCCGACCCCGGTCTCTCCGGTGATCAGCACGGTCAGGTCGCTGCCACCGACCAGGCGGATTTCCTCCAGCAGGCGCTTGTGCGCCTTGCTTTGGCCAATCAACTCCTTGGCCTGGCTGCTGGCCTGGCGGTAGACCTCGGCACGCTGGTGCTCGTCCTCGGCGCGCAGGGCCAGGTCCTCGATGCGCTCGGCCACCGTGACGGTGGCCGCGGCCAGGCTGGCGAAGGCCTGCAGGGCATCCAGCTCGAGGCTCTGGAATTGCCCGGGGGTGAGGGCATCGAGGGTGACCAGGCCCCAGGGACGTTCATCGACCATCAGCGGGCAGCCCATGCAGTCATGCACTTCGAGGTCGGCGTGAGGGGCATTGACCAGGCCGTCATAGGGATCGGGCAGGTCGCTGTCGCTGGCGAAACGGGTCGGCTCGGTGCGGCTGAGCAGGATCTGGAAGCGCGGGTGCTCGCTGACCCGGAAGCGTCGGCCGAGGGTGTCGGCCGACAACCCATCGACCGCCAGCGGCACCAGCCATTCGCCATCCAGGCGCAGCAGCGCGGCGGCGTCGCACGGCAGTAGCCCGCGCATGGCCTGCAGCAAGCGGCGGTAGCGCTCCTGGTCGGGCAGGTCGCGGGACAGGTCGCTGACCAGGGGCAGCAGGGTGGTGAGCAGAGGCTTTGCGGTCATAAGGACTCCTGTTGGTCGATATGACTATACAGGGAATGCGGTCGTTTTGACTCTCTACCTGTCAAAGCCCCGAATTCATTGGCCCGCAGAGTTGGCACGATTGCTGATATAGCCAGGGCAGTCAAATTGAAGCCACAGGCTCAGGAGTCGTTGCAAATGCTCACTGCCGAACAACGTGCAATCATCAAGGCCACCGTCCCGCTGCTCGAAAGCGGTGGCGAGGCGCTGACCACCCACTTCTACAAGATGATGCTCAGCGAGTACCCCGAGGTGCGTCCGCTGTTCAACCAGGCCCACCAGGCCAGCGGCGACCAGCCGCGTGCCCTGGCCAACGGCGTGCTCATGTATGCCCGCCACATCGACCAGTTGGAGCAGCTCGGCGGCTTGGTGGGGCAGATCATCAACAAGCACGTCGCCCTGCAGATTCTCCCCGAGCACTACCCGATCGTCGGCAGCTGCCTGCTGCGCGCCATCGAGGAAGTGCTGGGCAAGGACATCGCCACCCCGCAGGTCATCGACGCCTGGGCCGCGGCCTATGGCCAGCTGGCCGATATCCTCATCGGCGCCGAGGAGAATCTCTATAAACAGAAGGAAGAGGCCGAGGGTGGCTGGCGCGGTACCCGCGAATTCCGCCTGGTGCGCCGCGAGCAGGAGAGCAGCGAGATCGTTTCGTTCTACTTCGCCCCGGTGGATGGCAAGCCGGTACTCAAGGCCGAACCGGGCCAGTACATCGGCCTGCAGTTGTTCATCGATGGCGTCGAGCAGCGCCGCAACTATTCCCTCTCGGCCCTGTGCGATGGCGAGCAATACCGCATCAGCGTCAAGCGCGAGGCTGGCGGCAAGGTGTCCAACTACCTGCATGACCAACTCATGGTCGGCCAGACCCTGCAGCTGTTCCCGCCATCGGGTGACTTCACCCTGGCCGCCAGCGACAAGCCGCTGGTGCTGATCAGCGGTGGCGTGGGCATCACCCCGACCCTGGCGATGCTCCAGGCGGCGCTGCAGACCCAGCGTCCGGTGCATTTCATCCATTGCGCGCGCAACGGCGCGGTGCATGCCTTCCGTGACTGGATCGATGGCCTGGCCGCGCGCCACCCGCAGCTCAAGCGCTTCTACTGCTACGCCGAGGACGATGGCAAGGGCGACGTCGACGCGGTGGGGCTGCTGAGCCAGGACCTGCTGGGCGAGTGGCTGCCGCGCGAGCGCGACGTGGATGCCTACTTCCTCGGCCCGAAAGGCTTCATGGCGGCGGTCAAGCGCCAGCTCAAGGGCCTGGGCGTGCCGGAACAGCAGAGCCGCTACGAGTTCTTCGGGCCGGCGGCGGCGCTGGAGTGATGAGGCGGTAGCGGGGCAACGCCAGTCGGTCTAGTGGCAGTGGGGCTTCTTTGCGGCCCAACTAACGTCTTGACCGACTGGCTCGTCGTGTCATCCCAATCGCTGGCAAGCCAGCTCTCGTGCACTGTGCTCCCGGACGTGGGTAATCGAGACGAAGCGTACGTGACATTGCCGTACGAGGGCTGGCTTGCCAGCGATTGGGCCTACCCTTTCTATCTATATAAGGAGAGATGAATCGGGCTGCGCCAATTTTCATCTTTAATCCTCCTTTAATCACTGTATCCTTCACTCCCGGGTGTCGAGGGGCTTGCGCCTGTCCGGCATCCGGGTTGCCGCATTTTGGCGGTCGACGTTGAACCGACGTCGTTGCGCCTGGTCTGAAGTCGTCTCCGGATAGCCCCGCGCAGTGCTATCACGCCGTTTCCTCGACGCACGTGTAGACTGCAGCCCTGGCAGGCGTGCAGGCGCTGCCACTATCCATCGAAGGAACCGGTCATGAACGAACAAACATTGCGCCTGAATCGCGAACGGCGCTTCCTGGTGCTGCTGGGGGTGATCTGCCTCTCCCTGATCGGTGGCGCGCTCTACATGCAAGTGGTCCTCGGCGAGGCGCCTTGCCCGTTGTGTATCCTGCAACGCTATGCGCTGCTGCTGATCGCCGTGTTCGCCTTCATCGCCGCCGCCATGCCTGGACGGCGCAGCCTGACCTTCTTCGAAGGCCTGGTGGTGCTCAGTGCGATCGGCGGAATCGTTGCGGCCGGCAACCATGTGTATATACTCGCCAACCCGGCAGTCAGTTGCGGCATCGATACCCTGCAGCCGATCGTCGACGACCTGCCCCTGGCGCGGGTCTGGCCGCTGGCGTTCCAGGTCGATGGTTTCTGCACCACGCCCTACCCGCCGATCCTGGGGCTGTCCCTGGCCCAATGGGCTCTGCTGGCCTTCATCCTCACTGCCATCCTGGTGCCGCTGGGCATCTACCGGAACCGGCGTCGGGCTTAGACAAAAGTCCCGCTTCGAGGCGGGTCTTTTGCAGGGCGAGACAACAACCGAAACTCGCCTCCCGGTTGATCCAGATCAATAAAGAAGCCTTGCGCGATGCGGGTTTCAGGGCTATCAACCCGGGTGCGACAAACTGTCGCGAAGTTGATTTTTTGATCCGTATTGTTACGTATCCTGTAAAAGACTGTTGCTCAATAAGTCATAGTCAAGGGGGGGCGACCTATCTACAATCGCCCCCAATTTCCGTTCGGCACTGCTTGCGAGTCGCAGGATTGAAGGAAGCCGAGGCTCCTTTTGCTGACTTCGACAAGTTTCGCCCAACGGCGATACCGGGCGGACCTCCCTCCGCGTTTTCCCGCACCAAATGGACTTGGTCTGAAGTACAGGCCGTTAGCCTACGAAACCATAAGCACCGTAAACACGCTCGACGCCAGGTCCTGCAGTCGGACCACAGGCATGAGCGAATTCGAGCCCGAAATGCTGACGCTTGGCAGGACGAAGTGTTGGCGACCAAAACACAAATTGCATTGAAGCAAGCTGATCTAGAGGTCGTGAGATGAGTAAAAAGCGTTACCCCAGACTGTTTGGCATTTTGCCCTTTTTAGGCATGCTTTTACTCAGTGGGTGCAACTGGACCCTTCTCGATCCGAAGGGCCAGGTGGGCATTGAGCAGAAGAACCTGATCCTGATCGCCTTCGGCCTGATGATGCTGGTCGTCGTGCCCGTCATCGTCATGACCCTGGTCTTCGCCTGGAAGTACCGTGCTTCCAACAAGTCCGCCACCTACACTCCCGACTGGTCGCACTCGACCAAGATCGAAGCCGCAGTGTGGATCATCCCGATCCTGATCATCATCGCCCTGGGTATCGTCACCTACAAGACCACCCACTCCCTCGACCCCTATCGCCCGCTGGACTCCGACGTGAAGCCGGTGCAGATCGACGTGGTCGCACTGGACTGGAAATGGCTGTTCATCTATCCGGAGCAGGGCATCGCCACGGTCAACAAGATCGTCTTCCCGGCCAACACCCCGGTCAACTTCCGCGTCACGTCCGACGCCGTGATGAACTCCTTCTTCATCCCAGGCCTGGGCGGCCAGATCTACGCCATGGCCGGCATGACCACCAAGCTGCACCTGATCGCCAACGAGAACGGCGAGTTCGACGGTATTTCCGCAAACTACAGCGGCGCCGGCTTCACCGGCATGAAGTTCAAGGCCATTGCGACTTCCGAGGCTGATTTCCAGGCCTGGATCGACGAAGTCAAGCAATCGCCGAAGAAGCTGGATAAGGCTGAATACGAAGCCTTGGCCAAACCTAGCGAAAACAACCCAGTCACGCTGTACAGCGAGGCATCGGCTGACCAGTTCCAGATCATCGTCGACAAGTACGAGGGTATGAACCGCGGTCGCCCGAGCCACGAAGAAGCAGGCAGCAAGGATCTGGCCACTACCAATGGTGTGGAGTCGAGTATGCAACCAGCTGCCGGGGCAGAGGAGTAAGAGATGTTCGGTAAACTAAGTCTGGAGGCGATACCCTATCACGAGCCGATAGTCATGGTGACGCTTGCCATGATCGCGCTCGGTGGTATCGCTTTGATCGGTGCTATCACCTATTACCGCAAGTGGACCTACTTGTGGACCGAGTGGCTGACCACGGTCGACCACAAGAAGATCGGGGTGATGTACATCATCGTCGCGATGGTCATGCTGCTGCGTGGCTTTGCCGACGCCATCATGATGCGTACCCAGCTGGCCGCGGCCACTGGCGGCGCCGAAGGCTACCTGCCGCCTGAACACTATGACCAGATCTTCACCGCCCACGGTGTGATCATGATCATCTTCATGGCGATGCCGTTCTTCACTGGCCTGATGAACCTGGCCGTGCCCCTGCAGATCGGTGCGCGTGACGTCGCCTTCCCGTTCCTGAACTCCCTGAGCTTCTACCTGCTGCTGGCAGGCGTGCTGCTGGTCAACATCTCGCTGGGCGTTGGTGAATTCGCCAAGACCGGCTGGGTGGCCTATCCGCCGCTTGCGGGTATCCAGTACAGCCCTGGCGTGGGCGTGGACTACTACATCTGGGCGCTACAGCTCTCCGGATTGGGTACGACGCTTACCGGCGTGAACTTCCTCGTCACCGTGATGAAGATGCGCGCGCCTGGCATGAAACTGATGGACATGCCGATCTTCACCTGGACCTGCACCTGGGCGAACGTCCTGATCGTCGCTTCCTTCCCGATCCTGACCGCTGCCCTGGCCCTGCTGACCGTTGACCGTTATCTGGACTTCCACATCTTCACCAACGAGCTTGGTGGGAACCCGATGATGTACGTCAACCTGTTCTGGGCGTGGGGTCACCCTGAGGTCTACATCCTGATCCTGCCGGCCTTCGGTGTGTTCTCGGAAGTCACCTCGACCTTCGCTGGCAAGCGTCTGTTCGGCCACCACTCGATGATCTACGCATCGGGCGCGATCGCCGTCCTGGGCTTCGCCGTATGGCTGCACCACTTCTTCACCATGGGTGCCGGCGCCAGCGTCAACACCTTCTTCGGCCTGGCGACGATGCTGATCTCCATTCCGACCGGTGTGAAGCTGTTCAACTGGCTGTTCACCATCTACCAGGGCCGTCTGCGCTTCACCGCGCCGATCATGTGGACCCTGGGCTTCATGGTCACCTTCTCCATCGGTGGCATGACCGGCGTCCTGCTGGCTGTTCCAGGTGCTGACTTCGTCCTGCACAACAGCCTGTTCGTGATCGCCCACTTCCACAACGTGATCATCGGTGGTGCGGTATTCGGCTACATCGCCGGTTTCGCCTACTGGTTCCCGAAAGCCTTCGGCTTCACCCTGAACGAGAAGTGGGGCAAGGCTGCCTTCTGGTTCTGGATCTCCGGCTTCTACGTAGCGTTCATGCCGCTGTACGCCCTGGGCTTCATGGGCATGACCCGTCGTCTGAACCACTCGGACAACCCGGCTTGGGAACCGTACCTGTACGTTGCCGTCGTCGGCGCCGTGCTGATCCTGTTCGGTATCGCCTGCCAGCTGATCCAGCTGTACGTGTCGGTCCGCGACCGCAACCAGAACCTGGACGTGACCGGCGACCCATGGGGTGGCCGTACCCTGGAATGGTCGACTTCGTCGCCACCTCCGTTCTACAACTTCGCCCACATGCCTGAGAAGGTTGGCCTGGACGCCTGGCACGAAGCCAAGGAAGCCGGTGTCGCCTACAAGGTGCCGGGCAAGTACGAGCCGATCCACATGCCGAGCAACACCTCCACCGGTCTGTTCATGGGTCTGTTCCTGACCGTGTTCGGCTTCGCCTTCATCTGGCACATCTGGTGGCTGGTTGGCGCGAGCCTGGTTGCGACCATCGCTGTCTTCGTTCGCCACGCTGCGCGTGACGACCAGGGCTACATGGTTCCGGCCGAAGAAGTGGCGCGTATCGAAGGCGAGCGCATGAAGGCGCTGGCCCAGGCCGGTGCACTGCCTGCCGGCGGCGCACGTGTCGAATCGTTTGAGCGGGTGTAATCAATGTCCAGTCAAGTAATCCACGGCGCTGCTCATGGTCACGACCATGGGCACGACGATCACCACCACGACTCGGGCCAGATGACCGTCCTCGGTTTCTGGCTGTACCTGATGACCGACTGCATCCTGTTTGCGTCGCTCTTCGCCACCTACGCGGTGCTGTCCGGCAGTTTTGCCGGCGGCCCGTCGGGTCATGACATCTTCCAGCTCGATTTCGTAGCTGTTGAAACCGCACTGCTGCTGCTGTCGTCGATCACCTTCGGCTTCGCCATGCTGCAGATGTTCAAGGGCAACAAGGGCGGCGTGCTGGGCTGGTTGGCCATCACCTTCCTGTTCGGTGCCGGCTTCATCGCGATGGAAGTCTATGAGTTCCATCACCTGATCTCCGAAGGCTACGGTCCGAACCGCAGTGGCTTCCTGTCGGGCTTCTTCGCCCTGGTCGGTACCCACGGTCTGCACGTGACCTCGGGCCTGATCTGGATGGCTGTGCTGATGTATCAGATCCAGACCAAGGGCATCACCCCGACCGCCAAGACCCGCATGAGCTGCCTGAGCCTGTTCTGGCACTTCCTGGACGTGGTCTGGATCTGCGTCTTCACCGTCGTCTACCTGCTGGGGGTTCTGTAATGGCCAATGCACACGACACTCATCACGAAGGTAACCACGGCAGCGTGAAGTCCTACATGATCGGCTTCGTGCTGTCGATCATCCTGACTGCGATCCCGTTCGGCCTGGTGATGTACCCGAGCCTGCCGAAGAACCTGACCGTCCTGATCGTGGTGGCCCTGGCCGTCATTCAGGTGGTGGTGCACCTGGTGTACTTCCTGCACATGGACCGCTCGAAAGAGCAACGTTCCAATGTGTCGACGTTCCTGTTCACCACCTTGGTAATCGCTCTGCTGGTCGGCCTGTCGCTGTGGATCATGTTCAGCATCCACATCGAAATGATGGCCAAGTGAGGTAAGACTGCATGTCCGTTAAGCACTTTATCCAAATCACCAAACCGGGGATCATTTTCGGTAACGTGCTTTCCGTGGCAGGCGGTTTCTTCCTTGCCGCGAAGGGCCATGTGGACTTCGCCCTGTTCCTGGCGGTGGTCGTCGGTACTTCCCTGGTCGTCGCGTCCGGTTGCGTGTTCAACAACTGCATCGACCGCGACATCGACCAGAAGATGGAACGTACCAAGAACCGTGTCATGGTCCAGGGCGGCATGCCGCTGACCATTGCGCTGGCCTACGCCACCCTGCTCGGGGTGGCGGGCTTCAGCCTGCTGTATGTCCAGGCCAACCCCCTGGCGGCGTTCTGCGCGCTGGTCGGCTTCATCGTCTACGTGGGCTTCTACAGCCTGTGGCTCAAGCGTAAATCGGTGCACGGCACCCTGGTTGGCAGCCTGTCCGGTGCCATGCCTCCGGTGATCGGCTACTGCGCCGTGAGCAACAGCTTCGACCTGGCCGCGGTGACCCTGCTGGTGATGTTCAGCCTGTGGCAGATGCCGCACAGCTTCGCGATCGCCATCTTCCGCTTCAAGGACTACAGCGCTGCCAACATTCCGGTCCTGCCGGTGGCGCGCGGTATCCTCGCGGCGAAGAAGCAGATCGTGCTGTACGTGCTGGCTTTCGTGCTCGCTACCCTGATGCTGACCCTTGGCGGTTATGCCGGCCTCGGCTACCTGGCCGTGGCGGCCGCCATGGGCCTGTACTGGCTGTACATGGCCTGGGGTGGCTACAAGGCCGAGGACGACAGCAAATGGGCGCGCAAGGTGTTTGGCTTCTCCATCCTCACCGTCACTGCCCTGAGCGTGATGATGTCGGTGGACAGCCAGACGGCAGCCGATGTGCTGATGACCTACGCGCGCTGACAGTCGCCTGCTACGTGAAAACCCCGGCCTTGTGCCGGGGTTTTTCATTTTGTGCTGCTTGTGCCGGCCCCTTTCGCGGGCAAGTTCGAACACCGCAGATCTAATGGATTCAATAAATTCGTCTGAAAAACTCTAGGCAGACAAGAAAAATCCCTTTACAGAAATTCTCTTTCGGGATTATCTTCCGAATCGGCCACCGCAGTGGCCAGCGTCGCTCGGACGGTTCCGGGCGCTTACGTCTTCGAGGAAAGCATGGCCGACCAAGGTTCGCCGCGCCGTTTCGCGCGCATCGATCGTCTCCCCCCCTACGTCTTCAATATCACCGCCGAGCTCAAGATGGCTGCCCGCCGCCGTGGCGAGGACATCATCGACCTGAGCATGGGCAACCCCGACGGTGCCACGCCGCCTCATATCGTCGAGAAGCTGGTGCAGGTCGCCCAGCGTGACGACACCCACGGCTATTCCACGTCCCGCGGCATCCCACGCCTGCGCCGGGCCATCTCGCGCTGGTACCAGGAGCGCTACCAGGTGCAGATCGACCCGGAAAGCGAAGCCATCGTCACCATCGGCTCGAAGGAGGGCCTGGCCCACCTGATGCTGGGCACCCTCGATCACGGCGACACGGTGCTGGTGCCCAACCCCAGCTACCCGATCCATATCTACGGCGCGGTGATCGCCGGTGCCCAGGTGCGTTCGGTGCCGTTGGTGCCGGGCGTGGACTTCTTCAATGAGCTGGAGCGGGCGATCCGCGAGTCGATCCCCAAGCCGAAGATGATGATCCTGGGCTTCCCGTCCAACCCCACCGCGCAGTGCGTCGAGCTCGACTTCTTCGAGCGTGTGGTGGCCCTGGCCAAGCAGTACGACGTGCTGGTGGTCCATGACCTGGCCTACGCCGACATCGTCTATGACGGCTGGAAGGCCCCCTCGATCATGCAGGTGCCGGGCGCCAAGGACATCGCGGTGGAATTCTTCACCCTGTCCAAGAGCTACAACATGGCCGGCTGGCGCATCGGTTTCATGGTCGGCAACCCGGAGCTGGTCAGCGCCCTGGCGCGGATCAAGAGCTACCACGACTATGGCACCTTCACCCCCTTGCAGGTAGCAGCCATCGCTGCGCTGGAAGGCGACCAGCAGTGCGTGCGCGATATCGCCGAGCAGTACCGCCAGCGCCGCAACCTGCTGGTCAAGGGCCTGCACGAGCTGGGCTGGATGGTCGAGAACCCCAAGGCGTCGATGTACGTCTGGGCGAAGATCCCGCAAGCCTACGCGCACATGGGCTCGCTGGAGTTCTCCAAGAAGCTGCTGGCCGAGGCCAAGGTCTGCGTCTCGCCGGGTATCGGTTTCGGTGACTATGGCGACGATCATGTGCGTTTTGCCCTGATCGAGAACCAGGACCGCATTCGCCAGGCGATCCGTGGGATTCGCCAGATGTTCCGGGCCGACGGCTTGGCTCGCAAGTAAGCGACAAGCTCGTAGCTTCAAGCCGCAAGCAGGCCCGTGTAAAGGCGGCCTCTTGCGGCTTTTCAGTTCATGCGGGGTAGGAGGCCGACGCGATTCGTCTTGCAGCTTGCCGCTTGAAGCTGATAAATGGCGAGATTTTTTGCAATCCCCCTCTTCTCAACCCCCCATCCTTGGATTAAAAATGGCGCGCGGGCAGCGCCCCGATAACAACAACCTTCCCTCCGTGTCATCATGTCCGAATACAACCCTTGCCTTGACTGCGGCGCTTGCTGCGGGTACTTCCGTGTGTCCTTCTTCTGGGGCGAATGCCAGTCCGCGGGCGGACTGGTGCCCGATGATCTGGTGGTGCAGATCAACCCGACCCGGGTCGCCATGATCGGCACCGATGCCAAGCCCTGCCGTTGCATCGGCCTGGATGGGGAGATCGGCAAGCAGGTCGCCTGTACGCTCTACGCCAACCGTTCGACCCCTTGCCGCGAGTTCGAGGCGTCCTGGACCCATGGCGTGCACAACCCCAGTTGCGATGCCGCCAGGGCTCACTACGGGCTGGCGCCACTGACCCCGCCGGAAGCCAACGAGCCGCATTGGCCGGACGATGACGGGGCGGCGGTGGCCTGAACGGTCTGCTGTGGCATTGGGGCTGCACAGCAGTCCCCAATGGCAGCTGAAGCACTTAACTGGCCGACGCCACTGCTGCCTTGTCTCTCCGCTGACGCTAGACTGTCATCTTCTTCGCAATGGACAGGAGTCCCGGCGTGACCCCACCCCGCAGTTTCCCCAGCGACCTGTGCCTCGATAGCCCACGGCTGCAGCTGCGCCCCATGCGTCATGGCGACGCTCCTCGATGGTTGGCGATCATGGCCGATCCGGAGGTCATGCGTTACTGGCACCACGCGCCCTGGCACGACCTGGCCGAGGCCGAGAGCGCCCTGGCTGCCGATCGCGAGGCCTATGCCAGCGGCCAGATGCTCAAGCTGGGCATGTACCGCCGCGACAACGGCGAGCTGATCGGCATGGTCCAGTTGTTCAACATCGACGAAGCGTCTCGCCGCGGCGAGATCGGCTACTGCCTGGCCAGCGCCGTGCAAGGCCGTGGCTACATGGACGAGGCGCTGACCTGCTTCATCGACTACCTGGCCCATACCCTGCACATGCGCCGCCTGGAAGCGGAGATCGACCCGCGCAACACCGGCTCGGCACGTACCCTGGAGCGCCAGGGCTTCGTCCTCGAGGGCACCCTGCGGGCGCGCTGGTGCGTGGCAGGCGAGTTCACCGACTCGGGCATCTACGGCTTGCTGCTGGAGCCGCCTGTCGCATGAGGCCTGGGTGCTGTATGGTCAGGGGCCTGCCCAGCACCGATGGAGCACGCGGTTGCCTGCCTACTACCTGACCTTCAGCCTCCTGCTGTACCTGCTCGCCTTGTGTTTCGATGGCGTCCTGACGGGGGCCGGGCGGCACATGCCAGCGTTGCAGATGCTGCTGTATGGCCCATGGGGCGTGCCCTTCGGCTTGTACCAGTGGTTCGCCAACCCTTTGCTGGCGGTGGCGATCCTGGCGCACCGGCGCTTTCGTCGGCTGGCGCTGCTACTCGGGCTGGGGGCCCTGTACCTGGCCGCGAGCAGCTTCGGCATCGAGCGCCTGCCAGACAACCAGAGCTATGCCTTCCAGGACGTCACTGGCTTCGGTGCCGGTTTCTACCTGTGGTTGCTGGCCATCCTGCTGTTTTGCGTGGGCCAGGCCTGGTGGTGCTGGAAGGCGCGCAGTGCCAATGACATGCCTGACTGGCACTGGCTCGATGTGGCGCTGATCGCCGCGCTTGGCGTGACGCTGTATGCCGGGACCCAGATGCCTTCGCTGCAGTTCGATGTGGACAAGGTGCTGATGCCGCCGGAGCAGCCGCAGTCGTTTTGAGGGGGCGTGTGGTGTCAGCAAGGGGGCGTTCGAGGCGCTCCGGCAAGCCCGTTGGCTTGGCGAAGGCTGGGGCCGCTTCGCAGCCCTTTCGCGACACAAGGCCGCTCCAGGAGCCTGCAGATCGCATCATTGGTGATCGAAGCGGCCTTGTCGGGGCGCCGAGGCGCTGCGAATGGGCTGCAAAGCAGCCCTAGGGGGCTACGCGAGGTTCGCGCCGAGCCCTGGCCTTGAGGTATTCCCGCACTTCCACGCCATCCCCGGCGAACTCGATACGGCTGGCCTTGGCTTCGCGCTGGTAGGCATACATCGGGTCGTAGTACTCGTTGAGCAACCCTTCGATCCAACCCCGGTGCAGGCTCACATCGCCGCTGCGCAGTTGCTCGTCCAGCGCTTGCCCCAACAGGGCCGACAGGCGCTGGAAGCGCTCGCCGCCCAGGCGCTTGTGGATATTGGCCATGCTCTGCAGCATCCGCTCGGCGAACAGCCGGCGACCGTTCTCTTCGCCATGCAGGGCGACGAACTCGGCGCAGAGGTTGATCACGTAATCGCGCAGGATGCGCTCCACGCGATTAGCGAAGCTGTCTTCCAGCCACACCAGCGGGTACTGTTGCATGCCCTGGTACAGCTCCAGCGGCACCGAGCAGCTACCGACGATACGCCCTTCGTCTTCGAGCACGAACTGTTGCATGCCCTTGGCGCGCTTCTTCAGCACGTCGATGGCCAGGCGGTTTTCGAAATCGATCTGCGCCGGTTGTGCGGTGGCGCGCTTGCCGAAACTGGAACCACGGTGGTTGGCGTGGCCTTCCAGGTCGAGCACGTTGTCCAGCTGGTGCAGCACGTCGGTCTTGCCGGTGCCGGTGAGGCCGCCCACCAGCACGAAATCGCACTGCTCGACCGCCTGCTGGGTGGTCTCCAGCAGGAAGGTCCGCATGGCCTTGTAGCCGCCCTTGACCTTGGGGTACTGGATACCGGCTTCATCCTTCAGCCAGCCCTGGACGATCTGCGAGCGCAGGCCGCCGCGCAAGCAGTACAGGTAGCCGTGCGGATGGGCCTGGGCGAACGCGGCCCAGGCTTCCAGGCGCTGCTGCTTGGTGGCGCCGTTGACCAACTGGTGGCCCAGGGCGATGGCGGCGGCCTGGCCGTGCTGCTTGTAGCAGGTGCCGACCTTCTGCCGTTCCTGGTCGTTCATCAGCGGCAGGTTGACGGCGCCGGGGAAGGCGCCTTTGGCGAATTCGACCGGTGCACGCATGTCCATCATCGGCACATCGTCGAGGAACAACTGGCGGTAATCGGTGCAGTCGTGGCGCATCAGAACACCTCGACCGCGTGGCTCTGTCGCTTGACCAGCTCGCCGATCGGCGACAGCGACAGGCCCAGTTCGGCGGCCACGGCGAGGAACTCGGCTTCGCCTTCGGGGCTCACGGCCACCAGCAGGCCACCGCTGGTCTGCGGGTCGCACAGCAGGTGTTTCTGGTCGTCGTTCAGGGCGCCGATCCGGTGGCCGTAGCTGTCGAAGTTGCGCAGGGTGCCGCCGGGGATGCAGCCCTCGGCCAGGTAGTGCGCGACGCTGGGCAGGCGCGGCACGGCATCGAACTGCAGCCGCGCGGTCAGGCCGCTGCCATCGGCCACTTCGACCAGATGCCCGAGCAAGCCAAAACCGGTCACGTCGGTCATGGCCTTGACCCCATCGAGCTTGCCGAAGCGGCTGCCAGGGGTATTGAGGGTGCACATCCAGTCGCGGGCCAGCCCTTGGTCCTGCTCACGCAGCTTGGACTTCTTCTCGGCCGTGGTGAGGATGCCGATGCCCAGCGGCTTGGTCAGGTACAGGCGGCAGCCCTGGGTGGCGGTATCGTTGCGCTTGAGGTCGCGTTTGCCGACCACGCCGGTGACGGCCAGGCCGAAGATCGGTTCGGGCGCATCGATGGAGTGGCCGCCAGCCAAGGGGATACCCGCTGCGGCGCACACGGCGCGGCCGCCGCGGATCACTTCGCGGGCCACTTCCGGCGGCAGCAGGTTGACCGGCCAGCCGAGGATGGCGATGGCCATCAGCGGGTCGCCGCCCATGGCGTAGATGTCGCTGATGGCGTTGGTGGCGGCGATACGGCCGAAATCGTACGGGTCGTCGACGATGGGCATGAAGAAGTCGGTGGTCGAGACCACGCCGCGCTCGTCGTCCAGCGCATACACTGCGGCGTCGTCGCGCGAAGCGTTGCCCACCCAGAGCTTCGGGTCCAGGGCTTGGGCACCGCTCTCGGCGAGGATCACATCCAGCACCTTCGGAGAGATCTTGCAGCCACAGCCGGCGCCGTGGCTGTACTGGGTCAGGCGAATCGGCTCGCTCATACGCACCTCTGATTTTCGTGATGCGCGATTGTAGCAAAGCTGGCCTTTGCGCCAGCGCCTCTTATAATCCCCTCCATCCAGCGGCAAGCTTCAAGCAGCCAGCGAAAGCAGCCAGTGCACCGATTTGCTCTTTCTTGCAGCTCGTAGTTTCTTTGGCAGCTCGCCGCTGATCTTCCCCGCTATTGAACCGGAGAACCCCCATGCTCAAACGTCCCCTGGCGCTTGCCGCCGGCCTCGCGCTGTCCTGCTGTGCCGTCATCGCCCAGGCTGCTGAAACCTTGCGGGTGAGCGCCATCCCCGACGAGGCGCCGACCGAACTGCTGCGCAAGTTCAAGCCGTTGGGCGAGTACCTGGAGAAGCAACTGGGCATGGACGTGAAGTTCGTGCCGGTGGCGGACTACCCCGCGGTGGTCGAGTCGCTGGCGAGCGACAAGCTGGACCTGGCCTGGCTGGGCGGCTTCACCTTCGTCCAGGTGCACCTGAAGGACCCGGCCGCGACGCCGTTGGTGCAGCGTGAGCAGGATGCCCAGTTCACCAGCAAGTTCATCACCGCCAACCCGGACGTGCACAGCCTGGCCGATCTCAAGGGCAAGACCTTCGCCTTCGGTTCGATCTCGTCGACCTCCGGCAGCCTGATGCCACGTTACTTCATGTTCAAGAACGACAACATCAAGCCCGAGGGCTATTTCAGCCGCATCGCCTACTCCGGCGCCCATGACGCCACTGCTGCCTGGGTCCAGGCCGGCAAGGTCGACGCCGGCGTGCTCAACGCCAGCGTGTGGGACAAGCTGGTCGCCTCGGGCAAGGTCGATACCAGCAAGGTGAAGGTGTTCGCCACCACGCCGACCTACTACGACTACAACTGGACCGTGCGCGGCAAGATGGACCCGGCCCTGAAAGAGAAGATCAAGCAGGCCTTCCTCGCCCTCGACCCGGCCAACCCGGAGCACAAGGCGATCCTCGACCTGCAGGCCGCCAGCCGCTTCATCGAGACCAAGCCTGAGAACTACGTGGGCACCGAGCAAGCCGCACGCGAGGCCGGCCTGCTCAAGTGACTATCCATCTGCACGGCGCAGGCCTGCGCCATGGCCAGGTCCGCGCCCTCGAAGCGGTGGACCTGCGCATCGACAAGGGCGAGCGGGTGGCGATCATCGGCCCGTCCGGGGCCGGCAAGTCCAGCCTGCTGCACCTGATCGCCACCGCCGTACGGCCCAGCGCGGGGCGCTTGGAGCTGCTCGACGAGCAGCCCTGGGCACTGTCGTCCAGGGCCCGCCAGCGCTTGCGCGCGCGGGTTGGCCTGGTGCACCAGGCACCGCCGCTACCGCCGCGCCAGCGGGTGGTCACCGCCGTGCTGGCCGGGCGCCTGGGGCAGTGGGGAACGTTGCGCGGCTTGCTCAACCTGATCTATCCCAGCGATGTGCCGGGTGCTCGCCAGGCGCTTGCCGAGCTGGGCCTGGCCGACAAGCTGTTCGTCCAGTGCGGCCAGTTGTCCGGTGGCCAGTTGCAACGGGTGGGCATCGCCCGGGCGCTGTATCAGCGCCCCGACGTGCTGTTGGCCGACGAACCGGTCTCGGCCATGGACCCGGTGCTGGCCGAGCACAGCCTGGCGCTGCTCAACCGCCATGCCCGTGAGCACGGCGTGACCCTGGTGGCCAGCCTGCATGCGGTGGAACTGGCGCTGGCGCATTTCCCCCGGGTGGTCGGCATCCGCGATGGCCAGGTGGTTTTCGACTGCCCGGCCGAGGCCGTTACCGAGAGCCTGCTGGATGCGCTCTACGCCAACGAGCAACTCAGCTCACCGCCTGTGCCGGGGCCGACCTTGACGGTGCAGATCCCGCGATGCTGAAGGCCGATGCCCGCGACCCGGCGGCCTTGCCCCGTCTGTTGCTGACCTTGCTGGCCCTGGCCGTGTTGTGGCCAGGGGTGCAATTGAGCGAATTGAACCCCGGCGTGCTGCTGCAGGAGGAGAACCGGCAGCAGATGGGCAGCTTCGTCGCGGCCTTCTGGCCGCCTGCCCATGACCGCGACTTTCTCGCATTGCTGTTCGAGGCCACCTTGCAGACCCTGGCCGTGGCGACCGCCGGCATGGCCCTGGCGCTGCTGCTGGCGGTGCCGACGAGTCTGCTGGCCAGCCGTGCGCTGTCGCTGGGCGCGGCATCCCGGGGCGGGCGTGCCGGGCCCTGGTCGCGCATCCTGCGCCTGCCGGTGCGGGGCCTTCTGGTGTTCCTGCGCAGCGTGCCGGAGATCGTCTGGGCGCTGTTGTTCGTGCGTGCCGTGGGGCTGGGGCCGACCGCTGGCGTGCTGGCCATCGCCATCACCTACAGCGGCATGCTCGGCAAGGTCTATGCGGAGATCTTCGAGTCGGTCGACCAGCGCCCGGTCCATGCCCTGTTGCAGGCTGGCAGCGGCCGGCTGGCGGCCTTCTTCTACGGTATCCTGCCCAATGCGGCCGCGGAGGTGGTGTCGTACACCGTCTACCGTTGGGAGTGCGCGGTGCGGGCCTCGGTGGTGATGGGGTTCGTCGGTGCGGGCGGACTGGGGCAGCAGATCGACCTGTCCATGCGTATGTTCGCCGGGGCCGAAGTGGCGAGCATGCTGCTGGCGTTCCTGGTGCTGGTGATGCTCGCCGACCTGCTCAGCCGCATCCTGCGTGGGAGGTTGGCGTGAGCCGTTTGCTCAACCTGTCGGTGATCGTCTGCATCCTGGCAGCGGTGGTGGCCTCGTTCGGCTACCTGGAGCTGGACCTCGCCTCGGTGATCGGCCACGGTGGGTTGGCGCAGATGGGCGAATATGCCACGCGCTTCCTCAGCCCGGACCTGTCCACCGACCATTTGCGGGCAGTGGGTTGGGGGGCCTTGGAGACTCTGGCCATGTCCGGCCTGGGCACCTTGCTGGCGATGGCCCTGGGGTTGCTGCTGGCGCTGCCTGCCGCAGGGCGATTCGGTTGGCCCTTGCAATCGCTGGCGCGCCTGCTGCTCAACGCCCTGCGTGCCATTCCCGAGCTGGTCTGGGCGGCCCTGACCGTCCTGGCCGCGGGCCTTGGGCCGAATGCTGGCACCCTGGCGCTGGCATTGCACACCACCGGTGTGCTTGGCCGACTGTTCGCCGAAGCGCTGGAAAATGCACCCGCTGAGCCTGCTGCAGCCATCCGCCTGCAGGGCGGTAGCCAGGCCGTGGCGTTCTGTTTCGGTACCTTGCCCAACCTCTGGCCGCAGTTGCTCGCCTACAGCCTGTACCGCTGGGAGAACAACATCCGCATGGCCAGCGTGCTCGGCTTCGTGGGCGCGGGTGGGTTGGGGCAGATGCTCTATACCACCTTGAGCCTGTTCCAGGAGGCGCAGGCCAGTACGGTGATCATCGCCATGCTGGTGCTGGTGTTGCTGGTGGATGCGTTCAGCGACCTGCTGCGTCAGCGCTATGTGCGTGCTTGAGGTGGGGGGAGGGTGTAGCAAGAGGTTTATCGGGGTCGCAGAGCACTTGCCTCATCTGCACCAACGCCACCCTGCCACCCTCCGGCGCCTGCCGTTCCTCGATGCCAAACGGCACGAAGCCCAGCTGTGGATAAAGCAGCAACCCGGCGGTGTTGTGGTTGAAGCACGACACCCACACCTCCCGCGCCGCGAACTGTTCCCGTGCCTTGTCGATCATGCATTGCACCAGGTAGCGCGCTACGCCACGGCCACGCGCCTTCGGCGCCACCACCACATTACCCAAGGCGCACACGCCACCGTGCTCGGCCTTGTAGAAGTTGGCGAAGCCCAGCACCTCGTCATCGGCCTCGACCACCGTCGAGCCGCTGCGCTGGGCGATGGCTTCGCTCAGTTGGGCCGGGGTCAGGGGGTAGCTGGCCTTGGGGAACATGTAGAACAGCTCGTCCGGGCCCTGGGGAAAGCGGCAGATGGCAGCGATGTCGGCGGGCTGGGCAGGGCGGTGGTTCAGGCGCATGGCAGGCTGGAAGTAGTGGATTCCGAGATGACATTATCCATGCCCATGCAATTCGTCCAGGTTATTTGAAGTCGGCTTCTGGCTGATGGCACAATGCCGCAGTCGCCGTACCCCAGGGCCTTTCCCCGCCCTGTCGCCTGTCCGGTGCCCTCCAGGACAGCAGTCGAATCGGTGATCCTCTATGAGCGAGCGAACGGGTAAGGGCCTCTCTTTTGCCAAGCGCATGTACGTGCCGCGTGCCATCGGCACGGGGCTGGGCTTCTTCTGTGTGATGATCGGTATCTGGCCGCTGCAGCCGGCCTGGTGGACATGGGCGTTGCTGGTGGCCCATGGCTTCGTCTGGCCGCACCTGGCTTTCCAGATCGCCCGGCTGTCGTCGCAACCTTTTCGCTGCGAGCAGCGCAACCTGGTGTTCGACGGCTTCGCCGGCGGCTGCTGGGCTGGGGTCATGGGCCTGAATCCGCTGCCGAGCGTGATCATCCTGTCGATGATCGCCATGGACAAGATCGCCGCTGGCGGCTGGCACATGCTGTTCAAGACCCTCCTGGCCCAGTTGCTGGGCATCGGCCTGGGCCTGTGGCTGTACGCGCCGCCGCTGTTCCCCGAGACCAGCCAGGTGCAGATGCTCGCCTGCCTGCCGATCCTGCTGGTCTACCCCATGGCCATCGGCATGATCTGCTACCGGGTCACCGTACTGCTTGGCGAGCACAAGCGTGCCCTGGCACGCCTGAGCCAGACCGACAGCCTGACCGGGCTGATCAACCACGGTGCCTGGAAAGACCTGTTGCTGCGTGAATTCGAGCACTGCCGCGCCAACCACCTGCCCAACACCCTGGCTCTGATCGATATCGACCACTTCAAGCAGATCAACGATGGCCATGGGCATCTGGTCGGGGACAATATCCTGCGCATCGTGAGTGCCTTCTTTTCCAGTTACCTGCGCAAGAGCGACCCCGTGGCCCGTTATGGCGGGGACGAGTTCTGCGTCATGCTCCCCGGCACCACACCGGCACAGGCCAGGGAAATCCTCGAGCGTCTGCGCCAGGCCGTCGAGGAATACCGCGACCCTGCCTTGGCGCATTTGCGCTTGAGCCTGAGTATCGGCATCGCGCCGTTCGGGCTGCACCTGACCAATGCCGAGGCCTGGCTGCATGAGGCGGACACGGCGCTCTACCAGGCCAAGAGCGAAGGTCGCAATCGCACCGTGGTAGCGGGGACCAGTTGGGTTAACTGGTCCGGGAACAGCAGCACGGGCTTCCAACCGCAGCATTGAGACGACGCAGTTCCATGCCTTGGGGCCTCTGGCTCCCAAGGCCGGTAAGGACACGTTCACCGAGCTCGTCGAAACCAAGGGCCCCTGTACCTCAGTAGGCGTAGCGCAACGTCGTCATGAAGTTGCGCGGCGCGCCATACAGCCCGGCGGCGGTGGTGGTGTAGTACTCCTTGTCGAACAGGTTGTTGACGTTGAGCGTGGCCGACAGCGACGGGGTGATCTGATAGCGCGCCATCAGGTTGGCCAGGGCATAGCTGCTCTGGGTGGTGGCGTAGCTCAGGTCGTAGCCGGTCTCGCTCTGCCAGTTCACCCCGCCGCCGACGGTCAGCTTGTCCAGCGCACCGGGCAGGCGGTAGGTGGTGAACAGCTTGACGCTGTTGCGCGGGATCTCGGTGACGATGCGATGGTCGTCATCGTTGAAGCTGACGCTGTAGGAGTAGCCGCCGGTGATCTGCCAGCCGTCGGCGAGTTCACCATTGACCTCCAGCTCCACGCCTTCGCTGGTGGTGCCGCTCTCGGCCTTGTAGGCCTGGTAGCCATTGGGTTGCAGGCGGTCACCGTCGGCCACCGCGAGGTTGTCTTGCTCGACCCGGAACAGCGCCAGGCTGGCATTGAGCCGGCCTTCGTAGAAGCCTGCCTTCAAGCCCAGTTCGTAGCCCGTGCCCTCCAGGGGATCGAGGGGGGTGCCATTGACGTCGCGGATGTTCGACGACTGTGGGTTGAAGATCTGCGTGTAGCTGGCATAGGCGGTCCAGGTGTCGTCCAGGTCATAGACGAAGCCCGCATAGGGGATGACGATGCCGGTCTCGGTGCGCTCGCTCTTGCTGCTCGAACCGGCATAGAGACGGCTCTTGTTCTCGCGGTTCCAGTCCACTACCCGCGCGCCGACGATGAGGCTGGCGGCATCGCTCAGGTGCCAGCGCGACGTCAGGTAGGCGCCGTACTGGGTTTCGGTCAGGTCGTTTTCGCCGATCTTGTTGAAGACCGGTTTGGGCGCATGGCCGTCCCAGGTATAGATGTTGTCGATGGTGCCCTGGTAGCCGGACCCTGGGCGCTGCCAGCCGCCATAGTTGGCGGTGCCGCGCTCCTCGATGCGTGACAGGGTGACGCCGGTGATCAGTTCGTGTTCACGGCCGAACAAAGGGAGGGTGCCGGTCATGTAGGCGTCGAGGTTGTCCTGCTCGGGCGTGGCCTTCCAGCGGGTCGGCATGATGTAGGCCCCGGCACCGGTGGCCTTGTCGATTTCGCCGCTCATGTAGGTGACCACGCTGTCGTAGTCATTGCGGGCGTGGCTGTATTCCAGCTTGCCGCTCCAGCCGTTGGCGAAGTGTTGCTCGACCGAGGCGAAAAGTGTGCTCTGCTTGCGGTCGTAGTAGGTCCAGTCGGGCGAGGGGTTGAACGAGCGGCGGATGTCGGTCAGGTCGCCGTCGGTGGTGAACAGCGGAAAGCCCGTGCGCATCGGCGCGTTGGCGTGGGTGACCTGGTGGCTGAAGCCCAGTGTCAGCAGGGTCGAGTCGCTCAGGTCGAGTTCGGTGATGCCATAGAGGGTCGACAGCTCCTGGTTGAAGCGGTCGATCCAGGCATGCTGGTCCTTCTGGTCGGCGACGAAGCGGCCACGCACGTTGCCGCTGTCGTTCAGCGCGCCGCCCACATCCACGCTCAGGCCGTAGCGGTCCCAGCTACCGGCTTCGGCCGACAGCAGGACCTGTGGATCCACGGTGGGGCGCTTGCGGATCAGGTTGATGGTCGCCGACGGGTTGCCCAGCCCGCTGATCAGGCCGGTGGCACCGCGCACCACTTCGACTCGGTCGTACATGGCGGTGTTCTGGGTGTAGTTGTCCATGCGCGACGAGGTGGGTACGCCGTCGATCTCGAAGTTGTTGATCGGGAAGCCGCGCGACAGGTAGGTGGTGCTGTCGCCGCCAATGCTTTCGCGTACCACGGTGATGCCGGTGGTGGCGTCGAGGGCGTCGGTGAGGTTGTCGAGCTTCTGGTCTTCCAGGCGCTGGCGGGTCAGCACGGTGACCGATTGTGGGGTTTCCTTGAGCGACAGGTTCAGGCGGGTCGAGCTGCTCGACGACTCGGTGGTGTAGGAGCCCGAGCCCTCGGTGGTCGAGCCCGGCGCCTTGCCGGAGATGCTCAGGGCGGTCAGCTCCAGGGCGGTTTCTCCCGGTGCCGAAACCGGCATCAGCACGTAGCCGCCATTGCTCTGGCGCCGCGCCTGCAGGCCACTGCCGGCCAGCAGATGGGCCAGGCCATCCTCCACCGAGTAGTGGCCACGCAGGCCGGGCGAGGTCAGGCCTTGGGTCTGCTCGCTGGCGAACGACAGGTTCACCCCCGCATGGCTGGCGAACTGGCTCAGGGCGGAACCCAGTGGGCCCGGCTCGATCTCGAAATGACGGGCCTGGTTCTGCTCGGCAGCGTAGGCCGTGGGGATCAAGGGCGTGGCGATCAGGCCAAACAAGGCCAGGTGGATGGCATGGGCCAGGGCAAGACGGGGCATCGTGTTTTCCTAGGGTTGGCGTGGCAAAGGTGCGGCAGTTGTCGCCGCTTCAGTGCTTGGCCGAATGAGAATGAAAATCGGCAACCCTTTGCAGGAAATTTTTCATGCGGTCTCGATGCGCACCCAGTAGCGGGTCAGGTAACGCACCCGGATCGGCAGTGATGTGGCCAGGTTTTCCAGGATGCGATCGCTATCGTCCAGGCGGAAGGCGCCGGAGACGCGCAGGTCGGCGACGGCGTCGCTGCAGGCCAGCAAGCCCGGGCGGTAGCGGCCGAGTTCGACGACCAGGTCGCGCAGGCGCCAGTCCACCACCATCAGCATGCCGCGCACCCAGGCATCGCTATCGTCGGGCAGGGGGCTTGGCACATCCAGGCGATGATCGTCGAACCAGGCCTGTTGGCCGGCTTCCAGTCGCAGCAGGCGGCTGGGGGACTGTGCCGGACGCAGTTCGACCGCATGCGCCGTGACCTGGACCAGGCAGCGCTGGCCTTCGCTGCGTACGCTGAAGCGCGTGCCCAGGGCGCGGATGCTGCCCTGTGGGGTATGCACGATGAAGGGCCGCTGCGCCGTATCGGCTGCCGTCTGGATGAGGACTTCGCCGTGGTGCAGGCGTACCTCGCGCAGGGTCGCGCCATAGAGAACGTCCAGGGCGCTGTTGGTGTTGATCTCCAGCCGCCCGCCATCGGCCAGGTGCACATGGCGCCGCTCGCCCTTGTGGGTACGGTACTGCGCCAGCCGTGACGACAACGGCTCGATCACCTGCAAGCCCCAGCCCGTGGCGCCAGCGGCCAGCAACAGCCCCAGCACCTTGGCCACCGCCCGGCGCCTTGTGCGGACACCGGCCAGGGCCGGCAGGGCGATCTCGCCGGGGAGTGTGTCGAGCTGGCGTTGCAATTTTTCTAATCGTGCCCAGGCCCTGGCGTGGCGCTCGTCCTGCTCCAGCCACGCTTGCCAGCCAGCATGATCGGCCTGGCCTGGCGGCGCGGCATTGAGCTGCACGTACCAGGTGGCCGCGGCCTCCAGCACCTTGCGCTCCAGCATCGCTCAGTCTTCCACCAGCAGCAGGCACTGGGTCATGGCGCGGATCATGTGCTTCTTCACCGTGGTCACCGACACGTTCAGGCGCTGCGCCGTGGCCACGTAGCTCAGGCCTTCCAGTTGCACCGCCAGGAATACCGTACGGGTGCGATCGCCCAGGCCGTCGAGCATGGCATCCACGGCGGTGAGGGTTTCGAGGATCAGCAGGCGCGTTTCCGGGGAGATGTCCAGCGGCTCCGGGCGCAGGGCCAGGGCGTCGAGGTAGGCCTGTTCCACGGCACGGCGGCGGAAGCGATCGATCATCAAGGCGCGGGCGATGGAGCTGAGGTAGGTGCGCGGTTCGCGGATGGCCTCGACGTTGCGAGCGGCCAGCACGCGCATGAAAGTGTCCTGCGCCAGGTCGGCGGCATCGCTGGAGTTGCCCAGGCGTGCGCGGAGCCAGGTGTTCAGCCAGCCGTTGTGGGTCTGGTAGAGCTGGTGCAGGGTGGCGGAGGGCATGATCGGCTCTTCATGAGAATGATTCTCTGTAATGTTGGCTTATGTGTTTGTTCAGAACAAGGGGCTTTTTCGTTGTTCCGCTTGTGCCTCGTCAACGGGGCACTGCAATCGCTGCATTGGGCGTATGCGGAGGCTGCATGGATGTGCGAAACGAGATCGTTGATCGCGTTGGAAGGCGGTGTAGGGGCGTTGTGCGCCCCAATCGCGACACAAGGCCGCTCCCACAGGCAGAGCGCTGAAGTGGGAAATAATGCCTTGTCTATCGGAATCACCTGCGGCGTGCTGGAACGGTCGGATTGGCATCCAGAATTCCAGGCATAAAAAAACCGACCATAAGGTCGGTTCTTTCGGATCTTGGTGCCCCGAGGGAGACTCGAACTCCCACTCCTTTCGAAAACGGATTTTGAATCCGCCGCGTCTACCAATTCCGCCATCAGGGCTTGTGGCGCCGCAGTATAGAGAGGCGTCGAGGGTCGGTCAATCGGGTTTCATGGTCAATTTTCGCGCGTTGGGCTAAACTTTCCGGCCCTGTCGAACCGAACACCATCATGCGCGTCGCCGATTTTTCCTTCGAACTCCCCGATTCCCTGATCGCCCGCCACCCCCTGGCCGAGCGCCATGGCAGCCGTCTGCTGGTCCTCGACGGGCCGAGCGGGGCGCTTTCGCACCGGCGCTTCACCGACCTGCTCGAATACCTGCGCCCGGGCGACCTGATGGTGTTCAACAATACCCGGGTGATCCCGGCGCGGCTGTTCGGCCAGAAGACCTCCGGTGGCAAGCTGGAGGTGCTGGTCGAGCGCGTGCTGGACAACCACCGCGTGCTCGCCCACGTACGCGCCAGCAAGGCGCCCAAGCCGGGTACGCAAATCCTCATCGACGGCGGCGGCGAGGCCGAGATGGTCGCGCGCCACGAGACGCTGTTCGAGCTGCGGTTCAGCGAGGACGTGCTGCCGCTGCTGGAGCGGGTAGGGCACATGCCGCTGCCGCCTTATATCGACCGGCCCGACGAAGGCGCCGACCGCGAGCGCTACCAGACCGTCTACGCCGAACGTGCCGGCGCGGTGGCAGCGCCCACGGCGGGGCTGCACTTCGACGAGTCGCTGCTGGAGAAGATCGCCGACAAGGGCGTGGCATGCGCCTTCGTCACCCTGCACGTGGGGGCCGGGACCTTCCAGCCGGTGCGCGTCGACAAGATCGAGGACCACCACATGCACAAGGAGTGGCTGGAAGTCAGCCAGGCGGTGGTGGACGCCGTCGAGGCCTGCCGTGCCCGTGGCGGTCGGGTGATCGCGGTGGGGACCACCAGCGTGCGCTCGCTGGAGAGCGCGGCGCGTGATGGCCAGCTGAAAGCCTTCAGTGGCGACACCGACATCTTCATCTACCCGGGCCGGCCGTTCCATGTGGTCGATGCCCTGGTCACCAATTTCCACCTGCCGGAGTCCACGCTGCTGATGCTGGTCTCGGCCTTCGCCGGCTACCCCGAGACCATGGCTGCCTACGCGGCGGCGGTCGAGCAGGAGTACCGCTTCTTCAGTTACGGTGATGCCATGTTCATCACCCGCAATCCGGCGCCACGCGGCCCCGAGGATCAAGCATGAGTCGCACCTGTCGAATGTCCTTCGAACTGCTGGCCACCGACGGCAAGGCCCGTCGCGGTCGCCTGACCTTCCCCCGTGGCACGGTGGAAACCCCGGCGTTCATGCCGGTGGGCACCTATGGCACGGTCAAGGGCATGCTGCCACGCGATATCGAGGCCATCGGCGCCGAGATCATCCTTGGCAATACCTTCCACCTGTGGCTGCGCCCGGGTACCGAGGTGATCAAGAAGCACGGCAGCCTGCACGACTTCATGCAATGGAAAGGCCCGATCCTCACCGACTCCGGCGGCTTCCAGGTGTTCAGCCTGGGCGCCATGCGCAAGATCAAGGAAGAGGGCGTGACCTTCGCCTCGCCGGTGGACGGTTCCAAGGTGTTCATGGGGCCGGAGGAATCCATGCAGGTCCAACGCGACTTGGGCTCGGACATCGTGATGATCTTCGACGAGTGCACGCCGTACCCGGCCGAGCACGACGTGGCGCAAGCCTCCATGGAGCTGTCGCTGCGCTGGGCCCAGCGCTCGAAGAACGCCCATGCCGACAATACCGCGGCGCTGTTCGGCATCGTCCAGGGCGGCATGTACCAGGACCTGCGCATGCGCGTTCGCTGGAGGCCCTGGAAAACATCGGTTTCGACGGCCTGGCGATCGGCGGCCTGTCGGTGGGGGAGCCCAAGCACGAAATGATCAAGGTGCTGGACTACCTGCCGGCGCAGATGCCCGCTGACAAACCTCGTTACCTTATGGGGGTAGGCAAACCCGAGGATCTTGTGGAGGGTGTGCGCCGCGGCGTCGACATGTTCGATTGCGTGATGCCCACGCGCAACGCGCGCAACGGCCATCTGTTCGTCGATACCGGGGTGATCAAGATCCGCAACGCGTTCCATCGCCATGATGATTCGCCACTGGATCCAACCTGCGACTGCTACACCTGCAAGAACTTCTCTCGCGCTTATCTGCATCACTTGGACAAGTGCGGCGAAATGCTGAGCAGCATGCTGAATACGATCCACAACTTGCGCCATTACCAGCGTTTGATGGCCGGTTTACGCGAGGCTATTCAACAAGGTAAATTGGCCGCCTTTGTCGACGCCTTCTATGCCAAGCGCGGGCTGCCTGTGCCGCCCTTGGACTGACTGTCCGCACTTAACAAAACCTTAGTCACTGGAGTGCCCAATGAGCTTTCTGATTCCCGCCGCCTACGCGGACGCTGCTGCCCCTGCCGCCGGCCCCGCCGGTACCGGCTTCGAATGGATCTTCCTGGTCGGTTTCCTGGTCATCTTCTACCTGATGATCTGGCGTCCGCAGGCCAAGCGTGCCAAAGAGCAGAAGAACCTGCTGAGCAACTTGCAAAAAGGTGACGAAGTCGTCACCAACGGCGGTATCGCTGGCAAGATCGTCAAGGTTTCCGATGATTTCGTGGTCCTGGAAGTTTCCGACAACGTCGAGCTGAAGTTCCAGAAGGGCGCCGTGGCGGCGACCCTGCCAAAAGGTACGCTCAAGGCTATCTGAGTCATCGTTTTTCTTTTCCAGTCGGGGCGCGCAACGCGCCCCGCGTCTTGAACGGGCGGCGTGATGCTGAACAAATACCCTCTGTGGAAATACCTGCTGATCCTGGTGGTACTGGCGATCGGCTTTATTTATTCCGCTCCCAACCTCTACCCGGATGACCCGGCGGTGCAGATCAGCGGTGCCAGCTCGGCCCTGCAGGTCTCCCAGGCCGACCTGGACCGCGCCACCACGGCCCTGACCGATGCCGGCATCACCGTCAAGGGCAGCAGCCTGGGCGAGAAGGGCAGCGCGCTGGTGCGCCTGGTCAACCAGGAAGATCAGCTGCCGGCCAAGGATGTGGTGCGCAAGGCGATGGGCGATGATTACGTCGTGGCCCTGAACCTGGCCCAGACCACCCCGCAATGGCTGCGCAACCTGGGCGCCAGCCCGATGAAGCTGGGCCTGGACCTGTCCGGTGGTGTGCACTTCCTGCTGGAAGTGGACATGGACAAGGCCATGAACGCCCGCCTGAAGGTCTATGAAGGCGAAGTGAAGACCCTGCTGCGCAAAGAGCGCATCCGCTATCGCAGCCTGCCCCAGCAGGACGGCGGCATCATGCTGGGCTTCGCCGACGATGCCACCCGCGAGCAGGCCCGTAGCCTGATCCGCAAGAATTTCAATGACTTCGACCTGACCACCACCGAGCGCAACGAGCTCGCCGTGCTGCGTCTGGCGCTGACCCAGGCGAAAGTCGCCGAGATCCGCGAATACTCGATCAAGCAGAACCTGACCACCGTGCGCAACCGGGTCAACGAGCTGGGCGTGGCCGAGCCGCTGGTCCAGCGCCAGGGTGCCAACCGTATCGTGGTCGAGCTGCCAGGCGTGCAGGACACCGCCGAGGCCAAGCGTATCCTCGGCAAGACCGCCAACCTGGAGTTCCGCTTCGGTGCCGAGCCGGGCGCTTCCAAGGCCACCACCGAGGTGTTCGAGTTCCGTGAAGGCGGGCGCTCCGCCGCGGTCGAGCGTGGCTTGATCATCACCGGTGACCAGGTCACCGATGCCCAGGCCAGCTTCGACGAGCAGGGCCGCCCGCAGGTCAACATCCGCCTTGACGGCCACGGCGGCGAGCTGATGAGCCGCGCCACCCGCACCAATGTCGGTCGCAGCATGGCGGTGATCTTCATCGAGCAGAAACCGGTGACGCGCTATGTCAAGCAGACGGTCGATGGCGTCGAGAAGGAAGTGCCGGTACAGAGCTTCCAGGAAGAGAAGAAGATCATCAGCCTGGCCACTATCCAGTCGCCGCTGGGCAGCCAGTTCCGCATCACCGGCCTGAACGGCCAGGGCGAGTCGTCCGAGCTGGCCCTGCTGCTGCGCGCCGGAGGCCTGGCCGCGCCGATGTACTTCGCCGAGGAGCGCACCATCGGCCCGAGCCTGGGCGCCGACAACATCGTCAAGGGCATCGATGCCTCCCTGTGGGGCATGCTGTTCGTCTCGCTGTTCATCATGGCCATCTACCGTGGCTTCGGCGTGATCGCTACCATCGCCCTGGCGGGCAACATGGTCCTGCTGCTGGCGCTGATGTCGCTGTTGGGTGCGACGCTGACCCTGCCGGGTATCGCCGGTATCGTGCTGACCATGGGTATGGCGGTGGACGCCAACGTGCTGATCTTCTCGCGGATCCGCGAGGAAATCAGGGCTGGCATGTCGGTGCAGCGCGCCATCCACGAAGGCTTCAACCGTGCCTACACCGCGATCATCGACGCCAACCTGACCAGCCTGCTGGTCGGTGGCATCCTGTTCGCCATGGGTACCGGCCCGGTCAAGGGCTTCGCGGTCACCATGTCCCTCGGGATTTTCACCTCGATGTTCACCGCCGTCATGGTGACCCGCGCCATGGTCAACCTGACCTGCGGCGGGCGTGACATCAAGAAGCTGTGGGTTTGAGGGAGCTGCGATGAAAACCATCAATTTCATGGGCGTGCGCAATGTTGCGTTCGCCATTACCCTGCTCCTCACCGTGCTGGCCTTGTTCAGTTGGTGGCAGAAGGGCCTGAACTTCGGTCTGGACTTCACCGGCGGTACGCTCATCGAGCTGACCTACGAGCGTCCGGCGGACCTTACGACGGTACGTGCCGAGCTGGCCCAGGCGGGCTTCGGGGAGGCCGTGGTGCAGAGCTTCGGTGCCACCACCGACCTGCTGGTACGTATGCCGGGCGATGATCCGCAGTTGGGCAACCGTGTCGCGGCGGCCTTGCAGAAGGTTGGCGGCGACAACCAGGCGACGGTCAAGCGCGTCGAGTTCGTCGGCCCGCAAGTGGGCGAGGAGCTGCGTGACCAGGGCGGCCTGGGCATGCTCCTGGCCCTGGGCGGCATCCTGGTCTACCTGGCCTTCCGCTTCCAGTGGAAGTTCGCCGTCGGTGCTATCGTCTCGCTGGTCCACGACGTGGTGGTGACGCTGGGTATCCTGTCGTTCTTCCAGATCACCTTCGACCTGACGGTGCTGGCTGCGGTGCTGGCGATCATCGGTTACTCGCTCAACGACACCATCGTCGTATTCGACCGCGTGCGCGAGAACTTCCGGGTCATGCGCAAGGCCTCGCTGATCGAGAACATCAACGTCTCGACCACCCAGACCCTGCTGCGGACCATCGCCACCTCGGTGTCGACCTTGCTGGCCCTGGCCGCGCTGCTGTTCTTCGGCGGCGACAACCTGTTCGGCTTCTCCCTGGCGCTGTTCATCGGTGTCCTGGCGGGTACCTACTCGTCGATCTACATCGCCAACGTGGTGTTGATCTGGCTGAACCTGAGCAGCGAAGACCTGATCCCGACGGTCAAGGCCGAGGGGGTGGACGACCGTCCGTAAGGCGTTGTCCTACACCGTTTGGCGTAAAGAAGGGCGCGAGTGTTGAACTCGCGCCTTTTTTTTCGCTCCAAGGCTGGGAGAAGGCGGGCAAGATCCCGCGGGTACGATCAGGAGGTTCGCGTGAACAAATCAATGCTGGTGGGTGCGGTACTGGGTGCTGTCGGTGTGACCGCCGGAGGTGCTGTGGCGACCTACAGCTTGGTGAACAAGGGGCCTGAGTACGCCCAGGTCATGGACGTGCAGCCGATCAAGCAACAGGTGAAGACGCCGCGTGAGGTGTGCAAGGACGTTACCGTGACGCGCCAGGCGCCGGTCAAGGACCAGCACCAGATCGCCGGCACCGTGGTCGGTGCCCTGGCGGGTGGCCTGCTGGGTAACCAGATCGGTGGTGGCACGGGCAAGAAGATCGCCACCGTGGCCGGTGCGGTCGGTGGTGGCTATGCGGGCAACAAGGTGCAGGAGCACATGCAGAACAGTGACACCTATACCACCACCCAGACCCGCTGCAACACGGTTAACGACATCAGTGAGAAGGTGGTTGGCTATAACGTTAAGTACTCCATTGGCGACAAGGTCGGCCAGGTGAAGATGAACCACGAGCCGGGCTCGACCATCCCGCTGGACAAGAACGGTAACCTGGTCCTGAGTGACAACCAGGTCGGCCAATAACTCCCCTTGTGGGAGATGCCCTTTAGCAAGGGCTACACCCTTGTTCGCGGGCACGCTCGCTCCCACGCTGTTGTGAATTGCAGCCACAAAAAAAGCACCCCGCGCGGTCCGCGGGGTGCTTTTTTTTTGTGGCTGCAATCCGCGCTTAGCGCTTCATGTGCTCGGGCAGGTGCGGCTGGATGGCGGTCAGCACCGCCTTGAAGCACTTGATGTTGCCCGCGACGATATGGCCCTTGTCGAGGAAGTCGTGGCCACCGTTGAAGTCGCTCACCAGGCCGCCCGCTTCCTGGATCAGCAGTACGCCCGCAGCCATGTCCCACTCGGACAGGCCCGACTCCCAGAAGGCGTCGAAACGGCCGGCGGCGACGTAGGCCAGGTCCAGGCTGGCAGCGCCGGCGCGGCGGATGCCGGCGGTCTGGCCGGTGAGGGCGCGGAACATGCCCAGGTAGTTGTCCAGGTCGGCGATCTGGTTGTCACGGAACGGGAAACCGGTACCCAGCAGGGCGCCTTCCAGGCTGCTGCGCGAGCTGACGCGCAGGCGGCGGCCGTTGAGCTGGGCGCCGCGACCGCGGCTGGCGGTGAATTCTTCCTGGCGTACCGGGTCGACGATCACGGCGTGCTCGAGGCGGCCGCGGTACTTGCAGGCGATGCTGACCGCGAAGTGAGGAACGCCACGCAGGAAGTTGGTGGTGCCGTCCAGCGGATCGATGATCCACAGGTAGTCCTTGCCGTCTTCGCCGGAGCCGGCGTGCAGGCCGGTTTCCTCTCCCTGGATGGAGTGGTTCGGGTAGGCCTTGCGCAGGGCGTTGACGATGCTCTGCTCGGCGGCGCGATCGACCTCGGAGACGTAGTCCTTGGCCTCTTTCTCGTCGACCTTGATGCTATCCAGGCGTTCGATGGAGCGGAAAATCAGTTCACTGGCGCTGCGAGCGGCGCGCAGCGCGATATTCAGCATAGGCTGCATGGGCGTTTCACCTGGGATGTTAAAGAAGAAAGCCGCACATTCTATCAGAAAACTGTTCCGGCAGAAGGGTGACATTTGCTTTCATGGCGTTACGCCTGTCGGTTCTGTAAGATCGATTCCCCTTTTCCTTGTATCTGTGAGCTCGATACCTTGCTGCAAAATATTCGTGTTGTTCTGGTCAATACCAGCCACCCCGGCAATATCGGCGGCGCTGCTCGTGCCATGAAAAACATGGGCTTGTCGCGCCTGGTACTGGTCCAGCCACAGGATTTCCCCGCCGTGGACGCCACTGCGCGTGCCTCCGGTGCCGACGATGTGCTGGATAACGCCCAAGTGGTGGGCAGCCTCGAGCAGGCGCTGGTCGGCTGCAGCCTGGTGCTTGGCACCAGCGCCCGCGACCGCAGTATCCCGTGGCCGCTGCTCGACCCCCGCGAGTGCGGGATCAAGGTCGTGGAGCAGGCCGGCGCCGGCGAGGAAGTCGCCCTGGTGTTCGGTCGCGAGCACGCCGGCCTGACCAACGAAGAACTGCAGCGATGTCACTTTCACGTGCACATTCCCTCGAACCCCGACTTCAGCTCGTTGAACCTTGCCGCTGCCGTCCAGGTGCTCGCCTACGAGGTGCGCATGGCCTGGCTGGTGGCCCAAGGGGCGCCGTCGAAGGTCGAGAAGTTCGAAGCCAACTCGCTGCGCAGCGGCGAGCTGGCGACCATGGACGAGATGGAGCTGTTCTACGAACACCTGGAGAAAACCCTGGTGGACATCGGCTTCCTTGACCCCGAGAAGCCCAAGCACCTGATGCCGCGCCTGCGCCGGCTCTATGGGCGCAGCGCGGTCAATCGTTCGGAAATGAGCATTTTGCGCGGCATCCTCACCGAGACCCAGAAGGTCGCCAGGGGCGAGCCGCATAAGCGCAAGGACTAAAAAGATGTTCGAACGTCTGCGTGAAGATATCCAGAGCGTATTCCATCGTGACCCGGCGGCGCGCAACGCCTTCGAGGTACTGACCTGCTACCCGGGCATGCATGCCATCTGGCTGCATCGTCTGGGTCATGCCCTGTGGGTGCGTGACTTCAAGTGGCTGGCGCGCCTGGTGTCGAACTTCGGCCGCTGGCTGACCGGTATCGAGATCCATCCGGGCGCCACCATCGGCCGGCGCTTCTTCATCGACCACGGCATGGGCATCGTCATCGGCGAGACCGCCGAGATCGGCGACGACGTCACCCTGTACCAGGGCGTGACCCTGGGCGGCACCAGCTGGAACAAGGGCAAGCGCCACCCGACCCTGGAGAACGGCGTGGTGGTCGGTGCCGGGGCCAAGGTGCTCGGCCCGTTCACCGTCGGCGCGGGGGCCAAGATCGGTTCCAACGCGGTGGTGACCAAGGCGGTGCCGGCCGGTGCCACCGCGGTCGGCATCCCCGGGCGGATCATCGTCAAGGCCGAGGACGACGAGGTCGAGGCCAAGCGCAAGGCCATGGCCGACAAGATCGGCTTCGATGCCTATGGTGTCAGTGGCGACATGCCCGACCCGGTGGCTCGCGCCATCGGCCAGATGCTCGATCACCTGCACGCGGTCGACGAGCGCCTGGAGGGCGTGTGCGGGGCATTGACCAAGCTGGGCAGCGACTATTGCGGCAAGGAGCTGCCGGCGTTGCCCGAGGAAGACTTCACCGAGGTCAAGCCGGCCGCGCAGAGCGACACTCAGCCGCATTGATTACGGCGCAGCGACGATGGGGCGTGTGCTCACGCCCCTTGTCTGCTACAATCGCGCCCGCCTCCCCGATGTAAGCCCGACTAAAGCAGTAGGTCTAATAGTTGACTTAAATGCTCGGGAATCGCATACTCGCTCACATCCTGTAACTCCCGTGGTATCCACTAGCCATGCGACTGACTACCAAAGGCCGATATGCCGTGACCGCCATGCTTGACCTGGCGTTGCATGCGCAGCATGGGCCGGTGTCTTTGGCCGACATTTCCGAGCGCCAGGGCATTTCCCTCTCTTATCTGGAACAGCTGTTCGCCAAGCTGCGCCGCAGCAGCCTGGTTTCCAGCGTGCGCGGTCCGGGCGGCGGCTACCAGCTGTCGCGGGGCATGGAAACCATCCAGGTGGCCCAGGTCATCGATGCGGTCAACGAATCGGTCGATGCCACCCGTTGCCAGGGGCTGGGGGATTGCCACGCCGGTGACACCTGCCTGACCCACCACTTGTGGTGCGACCTCAGCCAGCAGATCCATGAATTCCTCAGCGGCATCAGCCTGGCTGACCTCGTCATGCGCCGTGAGGTGCAGGAAGTCGCCCAGCGCCAGGACCTGCGCCGTGTCGCGGGCCGCAACGCCCAGTTGGACAAGATTGAGACGTCCGCCGTCGACTGAACGTAGCGACGAGCGACGCCACCGCCTGATAGGAGATACTCAATGAAGTTGCCGATCTACCTCGATTACTCCGCGACCACCCCGGTCGATCCCCGCGTCGCCCAGAAGATGGCCGACTGCCTGCTGGTCGACGGGAACTTCGGTAACCCGGCCTCGCGCTCCCACGTCTTCGGCTGGAAGGCCGAGGAAGCGGTCGAGAACGCTCGCCGCCAGGTCGCCGACCTGGTCAATGCCGACCCGCGGGAAATCGTCTGGACCAGCGGCGCGACCGAGTCCGACAACCTGGCCATCAAGGGTGTCGCGCACTTCTATCACACCAAGGGCAAGCACATCGTCACCTCCAAGATCGAGCACAAGGCGGTCCTGGACACCGCTCGCCAGCTCGAGCGCGAAGGCTTCGAGGTCACCTATCTCGAGCCTGGCGAAGACGGCATCATCACCCCGGCCATGGTCGAGGCGGCGCTGCGCGACGACACCATCCTGGTCTCGGTCATGCACGTCAACAACGAGATCGGCACCATCAACGACATCGCCGCCATCGGTGAGCTGACCCGCTCCCGCGGCGTGCTGTTCCACGTCGATGCCGCCCAGTCGACCGGCAAGGTCGAGATCGACCTGCAAAAGCTCAAGGTCGACCTGATGTCCTTCTCGGCGCACAAGACCTACGGCCCGAAAGGTATCGGCGCGCTGTACGTCAGCCGCAAGCCGCGCGTGCGCCTGGAAGCCACCATGCACGGTGGCGGCCATGAGCGCGGCATGCGCTCCGGCACCCTGGCCACCCACCAGATCGTCGGCATGGGCGAGGCCTTCGCCATCGCCAAGCAGGAAATGGCCAGCGAGAACGCCCGTATCAAGGCGCTGAGCGACCGCTTCTTCGAACAGGTCCAGAGCCTGGAAGAGCTGTACGTCAATGGCAGCCGCACCGCCCGCGTGCCGCACAACCTGAACCTGAGCTTCAACTACGTGGAAGGCGAATCGCTGCTGATGGCCCTCAAGGACATCGCGGTATCGTCCGGCTCGGCCTGCACCTCCGCTTCGCTCGAGCCTTCCTACGTGCTGCGCGCCCTGGGCCGCAACGACGAGCTGGCACACAGCTCGATCCGCTTCACCTTCGGCCGTTTCACCACCGAAGAAGAAGTCGACTACGCCGCGCAGAAGGTCTGCGAGGCCGTGAACAAACTGCGTGAGCTGTCGCCGCTGTGGGACATGTACAAAGACGGCGTTGACATCTCCAAGATCGAGTGGGCCGCCCACTAAGCAGTCGCCGGCAAGAGCGGCTCCCTGATGAGGAAGGAATTGCACCATGGCATACAGTGAAAAGGTCATCGACCACTACGAAAACCCGCGCAACGTCGGCAAGCTGAACGCCGAGGACCCGGATGTCGGTACCGGCATGGTCGGCGCGCCGGCCTGTGGCGACGTCATGCGCCTGCAGATCAAGGTCAACGAACAGGGCATCATCGAAGACGCCAAGTTCAAGACCTACGGCTGCGGCTCGGCCATCGCCTCCAGCTCCCTGGCCACCGAGTGGATGAAGGGCAAGACCCTGGACGAAGCCGAGACCATCAAGAATACCCAGCTGGCCGAGGAACTGGCGCTGCCGCCGGTGAAGATCCACTGCTCCGTGCTCGCCGAGGACGCCATCAAGGCGGCCGTGCGCGATTACAAGCAGAAGAAAGGCTTGCTCTAAGTCGCCTGTCGCAAGGTAACTGACGTTGAGGAAAGAGTTCCGATGGCTATCAGCATGACAGAAGCCGCCGCCAACCACGTGCGGCGTTCCCTCGAAGGGCGCGGCAAGGGTGAGGGCATCCGCCTGGGCGTGCGCACCACCGGCTGCTCGGGCCTGGCCTACGTGCTGGAGTTCGTCGACGAGCTGGCTGCCGAGGACCAGGTGTACGAGAGCCATGGCGTCAAGGTGATCATCGATCCCAAGAGCCTGGTCTACCTGGACGGCACCGAGCTGGACTTCGTCAAGGAAGGGTTGAACGAAGGCTTCAAGTTCAACAATCCCAACGTGCGCGGTGAGTGTGGCTGCGGCGAAAGCTTCAATGTCTGAGGGTTGACGTGGGTACTCCTTGCCATTTCGCCCTGTTCGACCTCAAGCCCAGCTTTCGCCTGGACCTCGACAAGCTGGCCGTTCGCTATCGCGAGTTGGCCCGCGAGGTCCATCCGGACCGCTTCGCCGACGCCTCCGAGCGTGAGCAGCGCGTAGCCCTGGAAAAGTCAGCCGCCCTCAACGAGGCTTACCAGACCTTGCGCAGCGCGCCGCGGCGTGCCCGTTACCTGTTGGCCATCAGTGGCCACGAAGTGCCCCAGGAAGTCACCGTGCACGACCCGGACTTCCTGCTGCAGCAGATGCAGTGGCGCGAAGAGCTCGAAGAGCTGCAGGACGAGGCCGACCTGGACGGCGTCGCGGTGTTCAAGAGGCGCCTGAAGGCCGCCCAGGACACGCTGAACGAGGAATTCGCCGCCTGCTGGGACGATGCTGCCGAGCGCGACAGGGCCGAGCGCCTGATGCGCCGCATGCAGTTCCTCGACAAGCTCGCCCAAGAAGTGCGCCAACTGGAAGAGCGCCTCGACGATTAATCCCGGCGTCGCCCGTGATGACGCCTAAGGTACTCAGATAAGCATGGCCCTACTGCAGATCGCCGAACCCGGTCAGAGCCCCCAGCCGCACCAGCGTCGTCTGGCGGTGGGGATCGACCTGGGCACCACCAACTCCCTGGTCGCCGCGGTGCGCAGCGGCCGTAGCGAACCCCTGCCCGATGCACAGGGCAAGGTCATCCTGCCTTCTGCGGTGCGCTACCTCGATGGCCGCAGCGAAGTCGGCCAGGCCGCCCGCGATGCCGCCTCCAGCGACCCGTTGAACACCATCCTGTCGGTCAAGCGCCTGATGGGGCGTGGCCTGGCCGACGTCAAGCAACTGGGCGAGCAACTGCCTTACCGCTTCGTCGGTGGCGAGTCGCACATGCCGTTCATCGACACCGTCCAGGGCCCGAAGAGCCCGGTGGAAGTGTCCGCCGACATCCTCAAGGTGCTGCGTCAGCGGGCCGAGCAGACCCTCGGCGGCGAACTGGTGGGGGCGGTGATCACCGTTCCGGCCTACTTCGACGACGCCCAGCGCCAGGCTACCAAGGATGCCGCGAAGCTTGCCGGCCTCAACGTCCTGCGCTTGCTCAACGAGCCGACCGCGGCGGCGGTGGCCTATGGCCTGGACCAGGATGCCGAGGGCGTCGTGGCGATCTTCGACCTGGGCGGCGGTACCTTCGATATCTCCATCCTGCGCCTGACCGCAGGTGTCTTCGAAGTCCTGGCCACGGGCGGCGACACCGCCTTGGGCGGTGACGACTTCGACCACGCCATCGCCGGTTGGATCATCGAGCAGGCTGGGCTGTCCGCCGACCTCGACCCGGCGGCCCAGCGCCAGCTGCTGCAGGCCGCTTGCGCGGCCAAGGAAGCCTTGACCGATGCCGATGCGGTCCGTGTCAGCCACGGCGCCTGGCAGGGCGAACTGACCCGCGCCGCGTTCGAGGCCATGATCGAGCCGCTGATCGCCCGCAGCCTCAAGGCCTGCCGCCGCGCTGTGCGCGACAGTGGCGTCGAGCTGGAGGATGTCGGGGCGGTGGTCATGGTGGGTGGTTCCACCCGCGTGCCGCGTGTGCGTGAGGCGGTTGGCGCGCTGTTCGGGCGTACCCCGCTGACTTCCATCGACCCGGACCAGGTGGTGGCCATCGGTGCCGCGATCCAGGCCGATACCCTGGCCGGCAACCGCCGCGAGGGCGGCGAGCTGCTGTTGCTGGACGTCATCCCGTTGTCCCTGGGCCTCGAGACCATGGGCGGGCTGATGGAGAAGGTGATCCCGCGCAACACCACCATCCCGGTGGCGCGGGCCCAGGAGTTCACCACCTACAAGGATGGCCAGTCGGCCATGATGATCCACGTCCTGCAGGGTGAGCGTGAGCTGGTCAGCGACTGCCGCTCCCTGGCGCGCTTCGAGCTGCGCGGCATCCCGGCCATGGTCGCGGGCGCGGCGAAGATCCGCGTGACCTTCCAGGTCGATGCCGATGGCCTGCTCAGCGTTTCGGCCCGGGAGACCGGGTCGGGCGTGGAGTCGAGCATCCAGGTCAAGCCGTCCTACGGCCTGACCGATGGCGAGATCGCACGCATGCTCAAGGATTCCTTCGAGCACGCAGGCTCCGACAAGCAGGCGCGCCAGCTGCGCGAGCACCAGGTCGACGGCGAGCGACTGCTCGAGGCGGTGCAGGGCGCCCTGGACGCCGACGGCGACCGCCTGCTCAGTGCCGAGGAGCGCGTAGCCATCGAGCACCAGATGCAAGAATTGCGTGATTTGCTCAGCGGCACCGATGGCGCGGCCATCGAGCAGCAGACCAAGCGTCTGTCGCAGGTGACCGATGCATTTGCCGCCCGTCGCCTTGATTCGACGGTCAAAGCCGCACTGGCCGGGCGCAACCTGAATGAGATCGAGGAGTAACCGATGCCCCAGGTGATTTTCCTGCCGCACGAGAAGTTCTGCCCGGATGGGCTGGTGGTGGAGGTGGAGCCAGGGACCAACATCCTGGAACTGGCCCACGAGCATCACATCGAGATGGAAAGCGCCTGTGGTGGCGTCTGTGCCTGTACCACCTGCCATTGCATCGTCCGCGAGGGTTTCGACTCGCTGGAGGAAGCCGACGAGCTGGAAGAGGACATGCTGGACAAGGCCTGGGGCCTGGAGGCCCAGTCGCGCCTGGCCTGCCAGGTCATCGTCGGCGAAGAGGACCTGACGATCGAGATTCCCAAGTACTCGCTCAACCACGCCGCCGAAGCGCCGCACTGAGGTCTACGCATGAGCCTGAAATGGATTGATGTACTTGAGATCGCCATCCAGCTTGCGCAAAGCAAGCCAGACGTCGATCCTCGTTATGTGAATTTCGTCGATCTGCATCGCTGGGTGCTGGAGCTGCCAGACTTCAGCGATGATCCGCAACGTGGCGGCGAGAAAGTGCTCGAAGCCATCCAGGCGGCCTGGATCGAAGAAGCCGACTGAGCGTGTCCGCAGGTTAGGCAATCCCTTGGAACCCGCGTATAATTCGCGGGTTTAATTTTTCGCAACACTCATATTTCTGGAGTTATCCATGGCTGTCCAACGTACCTTCTCCATCATCAAGCCCGACGCCGTCGCCAAGAACGTCATCGGCGAGATCACCACTCGCTTCGAGAAAGCCGGCCTGCGCGTCGTCGCCTCGAAGATGAAGCAGCTGTCCAAGGCCGAAGCCGAAGGCTTCTACGCCGAGCACAAAGAGCGCGGCTTCTTCGCTGACCTGGTTGCCTTCATGACTTCCGGCCCGGTCATCGTGCAGGTCCTGGAAGGCGAGAACGCCGTCCTGGCCAACCGCGAGCTGATGGGCGCCACCAACCCGAAAGAAGCCGCTCCAGGCACCATCCGCGCCGACTTCGCCGTTTCCATCGACGAGAACGCCGTCCACGGTTCCGACTCGGAAGCTTCGGCTGCCCGCGAAATCGCGTACTTCTTCTCCGCTACCGAGCTGTGCGACCGCATTCGCTAAGCGAAGCAGGTCTTGGGTGATTCCATGAGTGACATGACTGGCAAGATCAACCTGTTGGGCCTGACCCTCCAGGAAATGGAAAAATTCTTCGAGTCGATCGGGGAGAAGCGTTTTCGTGCCGGTCAGGTCATGAAATGGATTCACCACTTCGGCGTCGACGATTTCGCCGCCATGACCAATGTCGGCAAGGCCTTGCGCGAAAAGCTCGAGGCCGTTGCCGAGATTCGCGCGCCGGAAGTGGTCAGTGAAGACATTTCCGCCGACGGTACGCGCAAGTGGGTGGTCCGCGTTGCCTCCGGCAGCTGCGTCGAGACCGTCTACATCCCCACCGACGACCGCGGCACGCTCTGCGTCTCGTCCCAGGCCGGCTGTGCCCTGGATTGCAGTTTCTGCTCCACCGGCAAGCAAGGCTTCAACAGCAACCTCACCGCCGCCGAAGTCATCGGCCAGGTGTGGCTTGCGAACAAATCCTTCGGTACCGTCCCGGCCAAGATCGACCGCGCCATCACCAACGTGGTCATGATGGGCATGGGCGAACCGCTGCTGAATTTCGACAATGTCATCGCCGCCATGAAGATCATGATGGATGATCTGGGCTATGGCATTTCCAAGCGCCGCGTCACGCTGTCCACCTCGGGCGTGGTGCCGATGATCGACGAACTGGCCAAGCACATCGACGTTTCCCTGGCGCTGTCGCTGCACGCGCCGAACGACGAGTTGCGCAACCAGTTGGTGCCGATCAACAAGAAATACCCGTTGAAGGTGCTGCTGGACTCCTGCATGCGCTACATGTCCACGCTGGGCGGCAAGCGGGTGCTCACCGTCGAGTACACCCTGCTCAAGGACGTCAACGACCAGCCGCAGCACGCCGCCGAGCTGATCGAGCTGCTGCGCGACGTGCCGTGCAAGATCAACCTGATCCCGTTCAACCCGTTCCCCCATTCGGGCTACGAACGGCCGAGCAACAATGCCATCCGTCGCTTCCAGGACCTGCTGCACCACGGTGGCTTCAACGTCACCACCCGCACCACCCGGGGCGACGACATCGATGCCGCCTGCGGCCAGCTGGTCGGCCAGGTCATGGACCGTACCCGCCGCAGCGAGCGCTACATCGCCGTGCGCCAGCTGAACGCCGACGCAGAGCCGCAAGGCAACGCCGTGCGCCACTGACGAGGCCGCCCATGACCCTGCGCGCCGCGCTGTCGATCCTGTCGCTTTCGCTGCTGGCCGGCTGCGTGTCCGGCGGCGGTGACCCCTTGGCCAGCCGCCAGGGGCGGGTGGAAGCAGGGCAGGCCTACGTGCAATTGGGCCTGGGTTATTTGCAACAAGGTTTGACCGAACAGGCCAAGGTGCCACTGGGCCGAGCCCTGGCGCTCAACGGCAACGACGCCGACGCCCATGCCGCCTTGGGCCTGGTGTTCCAGGCCGAGGGTGAGCCGACATTGGCCGAAGCGCATTGGCGCAAGGCCCTGGCGATACGCCCGGGCGACACGCGGATTCGCAACAACTACGGCAGTTTCCTTTATGCTCAGGGGCAATTTCGCCAGGCCGAGCAGATGTTTCGCCAAGCCGCCACCGATACCCTGTATCCTGAGCGGTCACGGGTGTACGAGAACCTTGGCCTGACGGCCCTGGCGCTCGATCGCCGCGACCAGGCGCACGAATACCTGGGCAAGGCCCTGCAGCTCAATCCGCACCAGCCTCGGGCATTGCTGGAAATGGCTGAGTTGTCCTACGAAAACAGGCATTATGTGCCGTCCCGGGACTACTACGATCGTTTCAGCCAGCTGAGCGGCCAGAACGCCCGCAGCCTGCTGCTGGGCAGCCGTATCGCTCGGGCTTTCGCTGAGCACAGCAGCGTGGCCGAGCTGGGCCAGCAACTACAACGACTTTATCCCGGTACGCCGGAATATCAGCAATACCTGTCGGAGCAACGATGAAAGCCGCGCACCCCGAAGTAGCAGCAGCGACTCGCCAGAATCCCGGAGAGGTCTTGCGCCAGGCCCGCGAGCGCCGGGAATGGTCGCAAGCCGAGGTGGCCCGCAAGCTCAACCTCACGGTAAGTTCGCTGAACAACCTGGAAACCGGCGCCTTCGACAAGCTGCCGGGGCATACTTTCGCCCGTGGTTACATCCGCGCCTATGCCAAGCTGCTGGACATGGACCAGGCGCCGTTGGTCGAGGCATTCGACCAGTTCACCGGCACCCATGCCAAGGGCAGCGAAGTGCACGCGCTAGGGCGCATCGAGGAGCCGGTGCGCCTGTCGCACAATATCCTGCGCGGCATCAGCCTACTGTTGCTGGTGGCCGTGGTCGGCGGCGGCTTCTTCTGGTGGCAGGACCAGAACAGCCAGCGCGGCAAGGACCTGGCCAGGATCGCCCTGGAGCACGTCGAAGTCGAGAGCGCCGATGGCACCACCCAGATCCACCCGCTGGACGAGCCGGAAGACCAGGCCGTGAGCGCTGGCCAGCAGCCCGAGGCCGCACCGCTGCCGCTCGACCAGGCCATCACCGGGCAGGAGGCCGCCCCCGCGACCGAGACGGCGACCAGCGGCGAAACCCCGGCAGCCGACGACGCGAGCGCGCCTGCGACCGCCCCGACGCCGGCACCGGCTGCCAGCGAGACGCCTGTCGCCCCGGCGGCGCCCAGCCTGCCTGCGGCCCCTGCCGCTCCGGTAGCTTCCGTCGCCAGCGCCCCGGCCGCGGTTCCTGCCGGCAACGGCACGCTGCAAATCCAATTCACCGCCGATTGCTGGACCCAGGTCACCGACGGCAACGGCAAGGTGCTGTTCAGCGCCATCAAGCGCAAGGGCGACAGCCTGGACCTGACCGGCAAACCGCCGTTCGCGGTGCGCCTGGGCTTCGCCCGCGGCGCCCAGGTCAGCTACAACGGCCAGGCCGTCGACGTTGCCTCGTTCACCACTGGCGAGACCGCTCGCCTGAAGTTGGGACAGTAAGTCATGCACGGCGAATCTCCGATCAAACGTCGCGAATCCCGGAAGATCTGGGTCGGCAATGTACCGGTGGGGGGCGATGCCCCCATCGCGGTGCAGAGCATGACCAACACCGACACCAACGACGTCGCCGCCACCGTTGCGCAGATCCAGCGCCTGGTCGATGCCGGCGTCGACATCGTCCGTGTCTCGGTACCGGACATGGACGCCGCCGAGGCCTTCGGCAAGATCAAGCAGCAGGTCAGCGTACCGCTGGTCGCCGACATCCACTTCGACTACCGCATCGCCCTGCGCGTGGCCGAACTGGGCGTCGACTGCCTGCGCATCAACCCGGGCAACATCGGTCGCGAAGACCGTGTGCGTGCGGTGGTCGATGCCGCCCGTGACCGCGGCATCCCGATCCGCATCGGCGTCAATGCCGGCTCCCTGGAAAAGGACCTGCAGAAGAAATACGGCGAGCCGACCCCGGCCGCACTGGTCGAGTCGGCATTGCGTCATGTCGAGCACCTGGACCGCCTGGATTTCCAGGACTTCAAGGTCAGCGTCAAGGCCTCCGACGTGTTCATGGCCGTCGAGGCCTACCGCCAGCTCGCCCGGCAGATCGTCCAACCCCTGCACCTGGGCATCACCGAAGCCGGCGGCCTGCGTTCGGGGACGGTGAAATCCGCCGTCGGCCTCGGTATGCTGCTGGCCGAAGGCATCGGCGATACCATCCGCATTTCCCTGGCCGCCGATCCGGTCGAGGAAGTGAAGGTCGGCTACGACATCCTCAAGTCGCTGCACCTGCGTTCCCGTGGCATCAACTTCATCGCCTGCCCGAGCTGCTCGCGGCAGAACTTCGATGTGGTCAAGACCATGAACGAACTGGAAGGGCGCCTGGAGGACCTGCTGGTACCGATGGACGTGGCCGTGATCGGCTGCGTGGTCAACGGCCCGGGCGAAGCCAAGGAGTCCCACGTGGGGCTCACCGGCGGCACGCCGAACCTGGTCTACATCGATGGCAAGCCGTCGCAGAAGCTGACCAACGAGAACCTGGTCGACGAGCTGGAAAAGCTCATTCGCCAGAAAGCGGCCGAGAAGGTCGAGGCCGACGCGGCGCTGATCGCCCGTGGCTGACACACAGATTCGTAAGGATTTTCCGTGAGCAAATCGCTGCAAGCCATCCGTGGCATGAACGACATCCTGCCCGACCAGTCGCCCCTGTGGCGCTACTTCGAGGGCACCGTGGCCGGCCTGCTGGACACCTATGGCTACAGCCAGATCCGCACGCCGATCGTCGAGTTCACCGAGCTGTTCAAGCGCTCGATCGGTGAAGTCACCGATATCGTCGAAAAAGAGATGTACACCTTCGAGGATCGCAATGGCGATTCGCTCACCCTGCGTCCCGAAGGCACCGCCGCCTGCGTGCGTGCCGTGCTCGAGCACGGCATCACCGGCAACGGCCAGGTGCAGAAGCTCTGGTACGTGGGCCAGATGTTCCGCCACGAACGCCCGCAAAAAGGCCGCTACCGTCAGTTCCACCAGATCGGCGTGGAAGTGTTCAACCTGGACGGTCCGGATGTCGACGCCGAGCTGATCATGCTGACCTGGCGCCTGTGGGGGCTGCTGGGCATCCAGGACGCGGTCAAGCTCGAGCTCAACAGCCTGGGGACCAGCGAAGCCCGCGCGCGCTACCGCGACGCCCTGGTCGAGTTCCTTTCCGCGCGCATCGAACAACTGGACGAAGACAGCCAGCGTCGCCTGAAAAGCAACCCGCTGCGCATCCTCGACAGCAAGGACCAGGGCACCCAAGTGGTGCTGGCCGACGCGCCGAAGCTGGAAGACTACCTGGACGAGGACTCCCGCGTGCACTTCGAGGGCCTCAAGGCACGTCTGGACGCCGCTGGCATTCCGTTCGTCATCAACACCAAGCTGGTCCGTGGCCTGGACTACTACAGCAAGACCGTGTTCGAGTGGGTCACCGACAAGCTTGGCGCCCAGGGCACCGTCTGTGCCGGTGGCCGCTACGACGGCCTGGTCGAGCAGATGGGCGGTAGGCCGACCCCGGGCGTGGGCTTCGCCATGGGCATCGAGCGCCTGATCCTGTTGCTGGAGACCCTGGGCAAGGTGCCCGAGTCCATCAGCCGCCAGATCGACGTCTACCTGTGTGCCTTCGGCGAACAGGCGGAACTGGCCGGCCTGCGCCTCTGCGAAAATCTGCGCGATCGCCTGCCGGGCCTGCGCCTGGCGGTCAACGCCGGTGGTGGCAGCTTCAAGAGCCAGTTCAAGAAAGCCGACAAGAGCGGGGCGCTGTTCGCCCTGATCCTGGGCGACGACGAACTGGCGCAACGGGTCATTGGCGTCAAGCCCCTGCGTGGCCAGGGCGAACAACAGAACATTGCCTGGGATGCTCTGGCCGAGCACCTGGAAGCCGCGCTCGCCCAGGCGTGATGCGGTTCAACAGCCGAATTGCTGAAAAGGAGTATTGGGGTGTCGAGTATCGATGATGATGGCCTGGCCGCGGCCAAGGACTGGTGGAATCGCAACGGCAAGCCGCTGCTGACCGGTGCCCTGCTGGCCGCCGCGGTGGTGATGGGTTGGCAGGCCTGGCAGAAGTACCAGAGCAACCAGTCGCAAGGCGCCTCGGTGCTGTACCAGGCCCTGCTGGAGACCGCCCTGACGCCGAGCGGTGAGCCGGATGCGACCAAGGTCGCCGAGCTGGCCGGCAAGCTCAAGAGCGAGTTCGGCGGCACCGCGTACGCCCAGTACGGCAGCCTGTTCGTGGCCAAGGTCGCGGTCGAGAGCGGCAAGCTCGACGATGCCGCTGCCGAGCTCAAGGGCGTGATGGACAAACCGGCCGATGCGACCCTGGGCGAGATCTCGCGCCAGCGCCTGGCCCGCGTGCTCGCCGCGCAGGACAAGGCCGAAGAGGCCCTCAAGCTGCTCGACGGCGATGCCGACAAGGCCTTCCTGGCCAGCCGCGAAGAACTCAAGGGCGACCTGCTGGTCCAGCTCGGCCGTGCCGACGATGCCCACAGCGCATACGAGAAAGCCAAGGCCGCGCTGTCCGACGACGCCGCGGTCGGTGGCCTGCAACTGAAGCTGGATGACCTGGCCAGAGGGGACGCCTGACGTGATCGGTTGGAAACAAGCAGCAGTGCTCGCCCTGGCCGTCCTGGCCGCGGGTTGCAGCAGCAACAGCAAGAAGGAACTGCCTCCGGCCGAGCTGACCAAGTTCACCGAGGAAGTGGTGCTCAAGAAGCAGTGGAGCCGTTCGATCGGCGACGGCCAGGGCGAGACCTACAACACCCTGGTGCCGGCCATCGAGAACGACCGTATCTACGCCTCCGACGTCAACGGCCTGGTCTTCGCCCTGGATCGCCTCAACGGCGACGTGGTGTGGAAGAAGGACCTGGAGCTGCCGGTGTCCGGCGCCGTCGGCGTGGGCTATGGCCTGGTCATGCTCGGCACCCTCAAGGGCGAGGTCATCGCCCTGGATGCCAGCACCGGCGAGGAGCGCTGGCGTTCGCGGGTGACCAGCGAAGTGCTGGCGCCGCCTGCCACCAACGGTGACGTGGTGGTGGTGCAGACCCAGGACGACCGCCTGATCGGCCTCGACGCCGCCACCGGTGACCGTCGCTGGATCTACGAAAGCAGCCCGGCCGTGCTGACCCTGCGCGGTACCGGTGCGCCGATCGTGACCAACCGCCTGGCCGTGGCTGGCCTGTCCACCGGCAAGGTGATCGCCGTGGATACCCAGAACGGCGTGCCGGTGTGGGAGAGCCGCGTGGCCATCCCGCAGGGCCGTTCCGAGCTGGATCGGGTGGTCGATATCGACGGTGGCCTGCTGCTCTCTGGCGGCATGCTGTATGTCAGCACCTACCAGGGCCGGGTCGCCGGCCTCGACCTGGAAAGCGGCCGCGTGCTGTGGCAGCGCGATGCCTCCAGCTACGTGGGTGTCGCCCAGGGCTTCGGCAACGTCTACGTCAGCGAGGCCTCGGGCACCGTCGAGAGCATCGACGAGCGCTCCTCCAGCGCCCTGTGGAGCAACGATTCCATGGCCCGCCGCCAGTTGTCGGCACCGGAAGTGTTCTCCAGCTACGTGGCGGTGGGTGACTTCGAGGGCTACCTGCACCTGCTCAGCCAGGTCGATGGCCGCTTCGTCGGTCGCGAGCGGATCGACAGCGATGGCCTGCGCGCCCGACCCCTGGTGGTCGGCGACACCATCTATGTCTTCGGCAACAGCGGCAAGCTCGAGGCGCTGACCATCCGCTGAGGCTATGCTTGAGTCCGTCATGGGGCTCAGGCAATGGCGCATGACGCGCCGCACGAACTCCGGCCGCTGCCTTGCAGCGGCCTTTGCATTTTCAAGAATTCAAGAGTGGAGAGCCGCATGGTTCCCGTAATCGCCCTGGTGGGACGGCCGAACGTCGGCAAGTCCACCCTGTTCAACCGCCTGACCAAGACCCGCGATGCCATCGTCGGCGACCTGTCGGGCCTGACCCGTGACCGCCAGTACGGCGAGGCGACCTGGCAAGGCCGCTCCTACATCCTGATCGATACCGGTGGCATCACCGGCGACGAAGTGGGCATGGACGAGAAGATGGCCGAGCAGTCGCTGATGGCCATCGAGGAAGCCGACTACGTGCTGTTCCTGGTCGATGCCCGTGCCGGCATGACCGCTGCCGACCAGATGATCGCCGAACACCTGCGCAAGCGGAACAAGGAAGCCATCCTGGTCGCCAACAAGATCGACAACATCGACGCGGACGTCGCCCGCGCCGAGTTTTCGCCCTTGGGCATGGGCAACGCCATCCCGGTGGCCGGCTCCCAGGGCCGTGGCGTCAACGCGCTGATGGAAGCGGTGCTGGGGCATATCCCGCGCGACAAGGCCGAGGAAGCCCTCGACGAAGAAGTCGCCGAAGGCGAAGAAGCCGCGCGCATCCCTGGCCCGAGCGAAAAGGACGGTATCAAGATCGCCATCATCGGCCGCCCGAACGTCGGCAAGTCGACCCTGGTCAACCGCATGCTCGGCGAAGAGCGTGTGGTGGTCTACGACCAGCCTGGCACCACCCGCGACAGTATCTACATCCCGTTCGAGCGCGATGAAGAGAAGTACACCCTGATCGACACCGCCGGGGTGCGCAAGCGCGGCAAGATCCACGAGGAAGTCGAGAAGTTCTCCGTGGTCAAGACGCTGCAGGCGATCAAGGACGCCAACGTGGTGATCTTCGTCATGGATGCCCGCGAAGGGGTGGTCGACCACGACCTGAACCTGCTGGGCTTCGCCCTGGAGGCGGGGCGTGCCATCGTCATCGCGCTGAACAAGTGGGACGGCATGGAGCCAGGCGAGCGCGACTACGTGAAGACCGAGCTGGAGCGCCGGCTGTTCTTCGTCGACTTCGCCGATATCCACTTCATTTCCGCGCTGCACGGCACCGGTGTGGGCCACCTGTACAAGTCGGTGCAGGCCGCGTTCAAGTCGGCGGTGACCCGCTGGCCGACCAGCCGCCTGACCCAGATCCTCGAGGACGCCATCAGCGAGCACCAGCCGCCGATGGTCAACGGTCGGCGCATCAAGCTGCGCTATGCCCACCTCGGGGGGGCCAACCCACCGCTGATCGTGATCCATGGCAACCAGACCGACAAGATCCCGCGTTCCTACTCGCGTTACCTGGAGAACACCTACCGCCGGGTGCTCAAGCTGGTCGGTACGCCGATCCGCATCGAATACAAGGGCAGCGAAAACCCGTACGAGGGCAAGAAGAACACCCTCACCGATCGCCAGGTCAACAAGAAGCGCCGCCTGATGTCGCACCACAAGAAGGCCGAGAAGAAGCGCAAGGACAAGCGCAAGTAAGCTTCGGGCTGCAAGCTGCAGCTTGTAGCTTGCAGCTTTTTCCTGACCGCTCGATCCGCTATGCTCGGGCTCTACCCCGTGCCGTATGCAACGTGCAGGAAAGAGGGCCCCATGATCCGCAGCAAATTGCCGAACGTCGGCACGACCATCTTCACCACCATGTCGCAGTTGGCCGTGCAGACCGGTGCGCTCAACCTGTCCCAGGGATTTCCCGACTTCAATGGCCCACAGGCATTGCTCGATGCGGTTGGCCGGCACGTGGCCGCCGGCCATAACCAGTACGCGCCCATGACCGGCCTGCCGGCCTTGCGCCAGCAGGTGGCGGCGAAGGTCGCACGGCACTATGGCGTGAACGTCGATGCCGACCATGAAGTGACCATCACCCCCGGTGCCACTGAGGCGATCTTCTGCGCCATCCAGGCGGTGATCCAGGCCGGCGACGAGGTGATCGTCTTCGATCCGGCCTATGACAGCTACGAACCTTCCGTGGAGCTGGCCGGCGGTCGCTGCGTGCATGTGCAGCTTCGCGATGGCGATTTTCGTATCGACTGGCAGGCGTTCAGCGATGCCCTGACCCCGCGTACGCGCATGGTCATCCTCAACTCGCCACACAACCCCAGCGGTGCGTTGATCGGTCGCGACGACCTGGACCAGTTGGCAAGGCTGATCGAAGGACGCGACATCTACCTGGTCAGCGACGAAGTGTACGAGCACCTGATCTACGATGGCGTGCGCCACGCCAGTGTGCTGGCCCACGAGCAGCTGTATGCGCGGGCTTTCGTGGTCAGCTCGTTCGGCAAGACCTACCACGTCACCGGCTGGAAGACCGGCTACGTGGTCGCGCCGCCGGCCTTGAGCGCCGAACTGCGCAAGGTCCACCAGTACGTCAACTTCTGTGGCGTGACCCCGTTGCAATGCGCCCTGGCCGACTACATGGCCGAGCATCCGGAGCACCTGGACGAATTGCCGGGCTTCTACCAGGCCAAGCGCGACCTGTTCTGCGACCTGCTGCAGGCTTCGCGTTTCACCTTCACCCGCACGCCGGGCACCTATTTCCAACTGGTGGACTACTCGCAGATCCGCCCGGACCTCAACGATGTCGACATGTCCCTGTGGCTGACCCGCGAGCACGGTGTGGCGACGATCCCGGTCTCGGTGTTCTACCAGCAACCTGTCCCCGAGCAACGCCTGGTGCGCCTGTGCTTTGCCAAACGTGAGGAGACGCTGCGTCAGGCGGCGGAAAGACTATGCGCGATCTGAGCCAACTGCCCAACCTGAAAGTCGCCCTGGTGCAGACCACCCTGGCCTGGCAGGACCGCCAGGCCAACTACGAGCATTTCGAGGAACTGCTGGAGCAGGCCGGCGACGTAGACCTGGTGATCCTGCCGGAGATGTTCACCACCGGTTTCTCCATGGACTCCGAGCGCCTGGCCGAGCCTGAGAACGGCCCGACCTACAAGTGGCTCAAGGCCCAGGCGAAGAAGCACGATGCGGTGATCACCGGCAGCGTGATCGTCCAGGCCGCCGATGGCAGCCATCGCAACCGCCTGCTCTGGGCGCGGCCGGATGGCGAGATCCTGCATTACGACAAGCGCCACCTGTTCCGCATGGCTGGCGAACACAAGCACTACACGCCGGGCGAGCGCCAGGTGCAGTTCGAGATCAAGGGCTGGCGCGTTCGCCCGCTGATCTGCTACGACCTGCGTTTCCCGGTCTGGAGCCGTGACGCCCAGGACACCGACCTGCTGCTGTATACCGCCAACTGGCCGGCCGCGCGCCGCCAGCACTGGAACCGCCTGTTGCCGGCGCGGGGCATCGAGAACCTGTGCTACGTGGCGGCGGTGAACCGAGTGGGCACCGATGGCAAGGGCTTTGCCTATTCGGGCGACAGCCAGGTGCTGGATTTCCAGGGCGAGAGCCTGCTCAGCGCCGGGGAGGCTGACGGGGTGTTCACTGCGGTGTTGAGCGCGGCGGACCTGGCGGCGTACCGCTCGCGCTTCCCGGCCAACCTGGATGCCGACAGCTTCGAGTTGCATTGAGCGTCGGGCCAGCGTGGTCATTCAACGCCTATCTTGGGGCTGCGAAGCGGCCCCAGGACGACCAAAGCACCACCGATTGACCGATCAATACACATCCCGCCGGTAGCGCCCATCCTCGATCAGGCGCTGCAGCACCTCGGCACCAAGAATACCCTCGAGCGCCGCATCCACCCCTGCGGCCATGCCCTGCAGGCTGCCGCAGACATACACGCAAGCACCGTCATTGACCCAGCGGCGCAGTTCATCGGCGTGTTGCACCAGCACATCCTGCACGTACACCTTCTGCGCCTGGTCCCGCGAGAATGCCAGGTCCAGGCGTGCGAGGTCGCCGCTGGCCAGCCAGCCCTGCAACTCGTCGCCACAGAGAAAATCATGGGCGCGGTTGCGTTCGCCGAACAGCAGCCAGTTGTCCCGCTCGCCCGCCGCGATGCGCGCCTTGAGCAGGCTGCGCAAGCCGGCCAGGCCGGTGCCGTTGCCGATGAGCACCAGTGGCGCCGGCGCCTGGGGCAGATGGAAACCGCTGTTGCGGCGCAGGCGCAGGCTGACGCTGCCGTGCAGCGGCAGGTATTCGGTCAACCAGCCCGAGCCCAGGCCGAGATGACCGTCGGCATGGCGCTCCTGGCGCACGATCAGTTCCAGGACGCCATCGCTGGCGATGGAGGCGATGGAATATTCGCGGCTGCCGATGGGCACCAGCGCATCGACCAGTGCCTGGGCATGCAGCCCCACCAGGTGCCCGTGGCTGGCTGGCAACTGGCGGCTGGCCAAGGCCTGGCCGAGCCGTTCGCCGAGGCCGTCGACCTGCACCGGTGTGTTGGCATCCAGGCCCAGCCCAGCGAGCCAGGCGGCGACGCGTGCCTGCCCGTTGCGGGGCAGGATTTCCACCAGGTCGCCGGCCATCCAGCTCGCCGGTTCATCGGGCTGCAGGCCGAGCAGGTAGACTGGCGCGCCCTGGCTGCCCGGGTTGAGCAACTCGCGTCGGGCCAGGGTCCAGGTGCCGAAGCTCGGCGCCTGCCAGGCTGTCACCGGCTGGGTACCGGTCAACTGCGCCAGCGCCTGGTGCCACTGTTGCAAGGCCGCCTGGTCGGCGTTATCCACCTCCACCGGGCTGAAGGCGCTGGTGGCGCCGCGTTCGCCCAGCCAGGCCTGGAGCCGGCGGGCGAAGCCGCAGAAGTGCGGGTACTGGCGATCGCCCAGGGCCAGCAGGGCATAGCTGAGATTGTCCAGGGCCCACGGCTGGCCCAGCACCTTGCGTTCGAAGGCGCGGGCGCTGTCGGGCGCCTCGCCGTCACCGAAGGTACTGACCACGAACAGCGCACGCCGGGCCTGGCGCAGGTCGGTTTCGCCCAACTCGGCCAGCGGGCGCACGTGCACCGGCAGGCCGGCGGCCTGCAACTGGCCGGCGCTCTGCCAGGCCAGTTGCTCGGCGAAGCCGCTCTGGCTGGCGAAGCCGATCAGCCAACTGTCGCCGCCTGCCGAGGCGGGTGAGACGTTGCCACGGGCAGCGCGGACCTGGCGTTTCTTGCGCCGCCGGTCGAGGTACAGCAGCCAGCCGGTGACGAAGAACAGCGGCATGCTCAGGCTGGCGATGGTCACGATGATGCGCCCCGGCAGGCCGAAGTAGCTGCCCACGTGCAGGGCGTAGACGCTTTGCAGTAGCTGGGCCTTGAAGGACTTGTCGGTATAGCGTTCGTGGCGCTTCACCTGGCCGCTGGCCGGGTCCAGGGTGATGCTGTTGAAGGCGCGCTCGTGGGCGGCGTCGTCGAGCAGGTAGAACAGCGTGGCGGGCTGCCCGCCTGCCGGGGGCAGGCGCAGGTTGTAGGTGAGCAGGCCTGGGCCGGCCGCGGCCTTGAGGTTGTTCCAGATGGCGTCGTAGTCGACCACCAGTGGCGCTGCGTTCTTGTCCGCGTTCTGCGGGCCATGGCGGCCACGCCCTTCGCCGCGCTTGTGCTGCTGGCCGGCGGCAGGTGCGTCGGCCAGTAGCTTGTTCAACCCCTCGCGATACCACTCGTAGGACCAGAACAGGCCGGTGAGGGCGAACAGCAGGTAGAACAGCAGGCACCAAGTACCGGCCACGGCGTGCAGGTCCCAGTTGAAGGCGCGGCCTTGCTTGGCCCAGTCGAAGGTCAACCAGGCTCGCCAGCTCAACGCCTGGCGTGGCCAGCGCAAGTACAGGCCGGACAGGCAGAAGAACACCAGCATCAGCGTGCAGGCGCCGGTGATCTGCCGGCCGGTATCGCCCATGGCCAGGAAACGGTGCAGTTGCAGCATCAGGCCGAAGAAGTCCTGGCCGGCGACATCGCCCTTGAGTTCGCCGGTGTACGGGTCGGCGTAGCGCAGCTGGCCACGACGCTCGCCAGGTGGTGGGGTGAAGAAGATCCGCGCAGCGTTGCCTTCGCGGGTATCGACCCACAGCATCGAAACCTTGTCGCCCTGGGCGGCTTCGACCCGGCGTACCAGCTCGGCGGGCGGCAATACCCCCTCCTGGCGGACTTCGACCTTGAGGACGTCCGGGTTGAACAGGCGCAGCAGTTCTTCCTGGAACGACCAGATGGCACCGGTGATACCCATCAAGGCCAGCACCAGCCCAGCGGTGATGCCAAAGAACCAGTGCAATTGAAACAGCGACTTCTTCACCACATCGTTCACCTTGTCTTGCCGCCTGGCGGGGCACGGCGTGCATTATGCCTTGGTACGCGAAAGCCCCGCGCATCGGAATGGGCGGGGCTTTCGAGCAGCGTCGTCAGAAGTGGACGCTGGTGGTCAGCAGGGCAGTGCGCCCGGCCGCCTGGTTGGCGAAGTGAGTGGAATACGCCTTGTCGTAGTAGACCTCGTTGGTGAGGTTCTGCACGTTCAGTTGCAGGTCGATGTTCTTGGTCAGTTTGTATGCCGCCATGGCGTCGTAGCGCACATAGCTGTCGACCATGGTGGTGTTGGCCACGCTGCCATACACGTCATCCACGTAGAAGGCGCCACCACCGACGGTCAGCTTCGGCGTGATCGCATAGGTGGTCCACAGGCTTGCACTGTTGTTCGGCGTGTTCGGCAGCTGGTTGCCGTCGTTAGCCTTGCCCAGCGGGCCACCATCGATCTGGCGAGCCTGCAGGTAGGTGTAGCCGGCGAACACCTGCCACTTGTCGGTGAGCTTGCCGCTGGCCGACAGCTCGATACCTTGCACGCGGGTTTCGCCGACGTTCTCGTAGCTGGCGGTGTCGACCTGGACGCGAGCGTTCTCCTTCTCGGTGCGGAAGATCGCAGCCGCCAGCGACAGGCGCTCGTCCAGCAGATCCCACTTGGTACCGATCTCGTAGTTGGTGGTTTCTTCCGGTTCCAGGTCGCTGCTCAGGATGTTGCCGCCACGGTCGGTGGTGCCTGGCAGCGGGTTGCCTTCTGTACCCTCGCCGAGCATGGCGCCTGGTGGCGTCGCGGACGTGGCATAGGAGATATAGACGCTGCCGTTCTCGGCCGGTTTCCACACCAGGCCCAACTGCCCGGTGAAGAACTCGCTCTTGTCGCGGCCTTTGGTCGGGACGCCGTCCTTGTTCACGACCGTTGCACCGGAGGCGTCGTAGGTACGGAACTTGGTGTCGAAATGGTCGTAACGCAGGCCCATGTTCAGCAGCCACTGGGGCGTCAGTTCCAGGGTGTCGAAGGCATAGATCGCACGCGTCTTGCTGTTGGTCTTGGTGCCCGCGTAGTTGCGCGAGACGGTGCCGTCCCAGGCGTCGTCCGGGTTCGGATCGCTCAGCGAGGTACAGCTACCGCCGTTGCCAGGGCCGGTGCAGGTGAGCTTGCCGTTCGGCGTTACCGTATAGCCCTGGCGATCGGACTCTTCCTTGGTGAACTCGACACCGGTGGAGAAGCTGTTCTTGAAACCGCCCACGAAGAACTCGCCGAACAGGTCGGTCTGGTTGGTGGTGGTGGCGGTGTTGCCCACGCGGGTGTTGGCGCGGCGCCATACACCGTTGTTGTTCACGTTGCCGGCGCTGTCGTCAGGCTGGGTCAGGACATAGTCCTGCATGCTGTTGCCGTGGCGCAGGGTGTTCTTGATGGTCAGCGAGTCGCTCAGGTCGTGCTCGATGGCGATGGTCGCGATGTCGGTGCGGGTCTTGCGGAAGTCGCGGTCGGTCAGGCCGTAGAAGTTGTCGCTGTCACCGCCATCGACCGGCTTGTCTGGATGGGCCGAGGTACGGGCACCGCTGCCGGCACGTGGAATGCTGTAGGGGATGCCCGAATCGGGCAGGTCATCGCTTTCCATGTGGTAGTAGTCGAGGTTCACCCGCGTCGGGGTGCCGAGGCCGAAGGCCAGGGAGGGGGCGATACCCCAGCGGTCGTAGTTGACCTTGTCGCGGCCGGCGACCTTGCTGTCGTGGGTCATCAGGTTGAGGCGCCCGGCCACGGTGTCGCTGAACTGGTAGTTGCCGTCGAGGGTGTAGCGCTGGGTCTGGTCGCTGCCCCAGGTGTAGGCGGCATCGAACGTGTTACCCAGGTGCGCGCGTTTGCTCACCAGGTTGATGGTGCCGCCAGCCGCGCCACGGCCGCCGATGGCCGAGTTCGGGCCCTTGGCCACTTCGACCGATTCGACGGCGAAGATTTCGCGGGTCTGGGCACCGGTGTCGCGCACGCCATCGAGGTAGGTGTCGCCCTGGGCATCGAAGCCGCGGATGAAAGGCCGGTCGCCTTGAGGGTTGCCACCTTCGCCAGCACCGAAGGTGATACCCGGTACGGTGCGCAGGGCGTCCTGCAGGGTGAGGGCGTTGGTGTCCTTGATCACCTGCTGCGGGATCACGGTGATCGAGCGCGGAGTATCCACCAGCGGCGCGGTGTATTTCTGCGACGAAGCCTTGTCGACCTTGTACTCGGTAGAAGCCTGTTCGGCCTTGCCGGTAACGCTGGTGGTGTCGAGGGTGATGGCACTGTTGGCAGCCGGATCGGCGGCATAGGCAGAGGTGGCGCCGATCGCCATGCCGATGGCGGAGACGAGCAGGCGTGGTGAACTCACAGCAGATGGTACGTGACGCATGTGTGGACCTTCCCCAAGGTGTGAAGGCCGCGGATCATAATGTAAGCAATTGTGACTAACAATTGAGAAGAGTTACCATTCGCTAGAAATTTACAATCTTTACAAATTCCCTTTACGGTTTTCCCCTGCTGAAACGTCTTGGATGGCGAATGGGGCTTGTGAAGCGTAAAAGGGAATCAATATCATTGGCGCCCTATCTCCCTACCAGGTGCCGCCAGCATGCTGCTCCACATTCCCGGCCTGTTCGAGGTCGACGAACTCTCCCGCATCCGCGAAGCCCTGGAGCAGGCCGACTGGGCCGATGGCAAGGTCACCGCGGGTTATCAGTCAGCCAAGGCCAAGCACAACCTGCAGTTGCCCGAAGGGCACCCCCTGGGCAAGGAGATCGGCAGCGCCTTGATCGAGCGGCTGTGGCGCAACCCGCGTTTCATGTCGGCGGCGCTGCCGCACAAGGTCTTTGCGCCGCTGGTCAACTGCTACCGCGAAGGCGGCAATTTCGATTTCCATATCGACAATGCCTTGCGCCAGCCCAAGGGCAGCCCGGAGCGGGTGCGCACCGACCTGTCTTCGACGCTGTTCCTCAGCGACCCGCAGAGCTACGACGGCGGCGAGCTGGTGATCCAGGACACCTACGGTGTGCAGCAGGTCAAGCTGGCGGCGGGCGACATGGTGCTGTACCCCGGCACCAGCCTGCACAAGGTCAACCCGGTCACCCGCGGTGTGCGCTACGCGGCGTTCTTCTGGACCCAGAGCCTGGTGCGCGAGGACAGCCAGCGCGCGTTGTTGTTCGAGATGGACAATGCCATCCAGCAATTGACCGCCGATGTGCCGGATCACCCGGCGCTGCTGCAACTGACCGGCACCTACCACAACCTGCTGCGCCGCTGGGCCGAGGTCTGAGCCATGTCGTACCAGCTACGTCGTGAGCACGTGGTGGATGTCGCCGGGCTGCAGGCCATGCTCGAGGACAGCCCCGGCAAGGCCGCCCAGGCGATTCTCGCCGCGGTCGGGCAGGGCATCGTCGAGGCGCAGTTGCTGCTCGGGCAGATCCTGCTCGACGGGCGGGGCATCGAGCGCGATCCGCAGGTGGCCCGGCAATGGTTCGCCATTGCCGCCGAAAACGGCAGTCCCATGGCGCACAACATGCTCGGGCGTTGCCTGGAGCATGGCTGGGGCGGCGAGGTGGACCTGCCAGGGGCGGCGCGGCATTTCCAGCAGGCTGCGCGCGCAGGATTGGACTGGGGCCTGTACAACCTGGGCAACCTGCTGGCCACCGGGCGTGGCGTGCAAGCGAACCAGGCGCAGGCGCTCGCCTGCTACGAAAAGGCCGCGTACCTGGGGCATGCCAAGTCGATGAACCTGTACGGTCGTTACCTGGAGCAAGGCATCGCCACCCCGGCAAGCCCGGCACGTGCGCTGCGCTGGTACCGGCGCTCGGCCGAGGCGGGGGATTTTCGTGGCATGTTCAGCCTGGCGATGGTGTTGGTCGAGCGGGGGCAGATGGCCGAGGCCAGGCCTTGGCTGGAACGGGCACGGGAGGCGGGTAACCTGAACTTCCTGCGCAGCGCGCTGGCGACCTTGCTGGGTGGTGGGCCATTGTTGGCGGAGTATGCGGCGGCGTATGCCGGGGAGATCGAGCAGCGCGGCCTCTGAGGCATTGGAGGTCGCATCGGGGCTGCTTTGCAGCCCATCGCCGGCAAGCCCACGGAGTCCTCTGCATGGCTCATGATGAGTGAGCAGCGCTGCCCCTGGGAGCCGGCTTGCCGGCGATGGGCCGCGAAGCGGCCCCATGTTTCTTACAGGTAGTACGCCTTCAGCGGCGGGAAGCCGTTGAACTCCACCGCGCTGTAGCTGGTGGTATAGGCGCCGGTCGACAGCCAGTACAGGCGGTCGCCGATGGCCAGGTTCAGCGGCAGGCCGTACTTGTAGTGCTCGTACATGATGTCAGCGCTGTCGCAAGTAGGGCCGGCGATCACCACTTCTTCCATCTCCCCCTTCTTCTCTGTCCAGATCGGGAACTTGATGGCTTCGTCCATGGTTTCGATCAGGCCGGAGAACTTGCCCACGTCGGTGTACACCCAACGCTCGACCGCCGTACGCGACTTGCGCGCCACCAGCACCACTTCGCTGACCAGGATGCCAGCGTTGGCGATCAGCGAGCGGCCTGGCTCGAGGATGATCTCCGGCAGTTCGTCGCCGAAGTCTTCCTTGAGGAAGCGGATGATTTCCTCGGCATAGGTTTCCAGGCTGTTGGTGCGGGTAATGTAGTTGGCCGGGAAACCACCGCCCATGTTGATCATCTTCAGCTCGATGCCGTCTTCTTCCTTCAGGCGCTCGAAGATCACCTTGACCTTGGCGATGGCGGCATCCCACACGCTGATGTCGCGCTGCTGGGAGCCGACGTGGAAAGACACGCCATAAGGCACCAGGCCCAGGTCGCGGGCGAGGATCAGCAGGTCCATGGCCATGTCGGTCTGGCAGCCGAACTTGCGCGACAGCGGCCAGTCGGCGGTGGTGGAGCCTTCGGTGAGGATGCGCACGTAGACCTTCGAGCCCGGCGCGGCCTTGGCGATGTTGCGCAGGTCGGCTTCGGAGTCGGTGGCGTACAGGCGCACGCCCTTCTCGTAGAAGTAGCGGATGTCCCTGGACTTCTTGATGGTGTTGCCGTAGCTGATGCGGTCGGCGCTGACACCCTGGTTCATCACCTTGTCCAGCTCGTAGATCGAGGCGATGTCGAAGTTCGAGCCTTTGTCCTTGAGCAGGTCGATGATCTCGACCGCCGGGTTGGCCTTGACCGCGTAGTAGACCTTGGCGAACTCGAACCCGGCGCGCAGGTCGTCATAGGCCTGGCTGATCATCTGGGTGTCGATGAGTACGAACGGGGTTTCCTGCTTGTCGGCGAACGCCTTCATCTTCTGGAAGGTGTCGCGCGCGAAATAGTCTTCGACCTGGATCGACATGCTCAAGGGCTCCATGGGCAAACTGAAAAGGTAAGTGGCTGCAAACTGAACGTCCTCCGTATCCCCACTTTGGTTCGCCTACTTCCCAAGGCATGTCGCCGAAAGCAAAAAGGTCAACCGTGCCCGTGATACGGAGCGGCGGGTGACCTTGCTGTCTCGTCGTCAGTACTTGAGCCGGATGGATCGTTTCCAGCATGGACGTTCGGCGCGCACTTTAGGCGGTGAAGAAAGCAAGATCAACAGCCAATCCCGACGCGATCGTCGTGGATCGACGAGCAGTGCCTTGAATAACCGACTCATGTGACCCTCGGATGTTCCCCCCAGGATCACAAGCGTAAAAAATTGTGGAATGGAACCCGTTGGCCACTTCGCAGGTAGACCCGTGCCCACAAGGTCAGCGCTGTTTTCGGGGGTGTGCGGGTTGGCCTGCAATAGCGACCAGGTGTTCATATTTATGGCCACATGTTCCTGGCACGCCTGTGCATGAATCCCGTCATAAATTTTTTGTTACTGACGCCCTGGCGAGGCTTGGTCGGGCCATGGCATCGTCGATTTGCCGTCGTTGATGAGAAGCATTACTATTCGCGACCTCATCTGCCTCCCTGACGACCCCGACCGTGTCCGGACACAAAGGCTTTCTCGACCATTACCATGAGCTGATCGGCACCTGGACGCGCAAGCTGCGCAGCCGCCAGCAAGCCGAGGACCTCACCCACGACGCCTTCGTGCGGGTTCTGGAAAACCCGCGCGAACAGGTCGAGCAGCCCCGCGCCTACTTGCACCAGACCGCCCGCAACATCGCCGTGGATGGCTTTCGCCGCGAAGACCGGCGCCAGTCCCTGGAGCAGGAGGCGTTCGCGCCGGTCGGCGCGGGCAGCGGCGATCCGGAGGCCTATGTGCATGCCCTGGAGCTGGCCGACAGTGTCGAGCGGGCGTTGGCGCAACTGCCGGTCAATTGCCGGCGGGTCTTCATCTGGCAGAAGCTCGAAGGGCTGAGCCAGGCGGAGATCGCCGAGCGCATGGGTTTGACCAAGAACATGGTCGAAAAGTATATGATCCGCACGCTCCGACATCTGCGTGAGCACCTGGATGTGTCGAGATGAGTCAGGAGAGCCTTTTCATGAAACAGCACGGTGCCGATGTCGTCCGCGACCAGGCGGCCGAATGGTTCGCCCGCGTCCAGGATGCCCCCCAGGATGCCGAACTGCAGGCGCAATTGCGCCAGTGGCTCGCTGCGCATCCCCGGCACCGCGAGGAATATGAACAACTGGGCCGGCTGTGGCAGGCCGCCGACCTCATTCCTCGCCAGCACCTGGAGGCCCTGTGCCAACCCGAGCCCGTGCAGCGGCTGCCGCTGCCGCGTCGTCGCCTGTTGCGTCAGGCCCTGGCCGCTGGGGTCGCGCTGGCCGCGCTGGGGCTGGGGTGGAGCGGCTGGCAGTACCAGCGCCTGAACCATCACGCAGATCTGCAGACTGCCCTGGGTGAGCGTCGCCAGGTCGAGTTGCCCGATGGCTCGCACCTGGAACTCAATGGCGGTACCCACTTGCAGGTCGCGTTCAGCTCCGGCCGACGTCAAGTTTTGCTGACCGCTGGCGAGGCGATGTTCAGCGTGGCCCATGACGTCGACCGACCGTTCGTGGTCGACACCGCGCAAGGCAGCGTCACCGTGACCGGCACGCGCTTCGACGTGCGCCTGGACCCCGAGCGGACCCGCGTGGCAGTGGAGCAGGGCTCGGTGCGGGTCCGTGGGGCGGGCGACTCGCTGGCGCAGCTCAAGGCCGGCCAGGGTTCGCACATCGACCGACAGGGCAAGGTGGCCGCGCCCTATGCGGTCGACGCCGCTGCGCTGACCGCCTGGCGCCAGGGCAAGCTGGTATTCGACAACGCCACCCTCGAGGAGGTGGTCGCCGAGGTTTCCCGCTATCGTGCCCAGCCCTTGCGTGTTGCACCAGGCAAGGCGGCTGGCCTGCGCCTGTCCAGCACCTTCAGCGTCGACGATACCGACGCCTTGCTGCGAGCCCTGCCGAGCATCCTGCCCGTGGCGATCAAGACCTACGGCGATGGCTCCAGCGAAATTATCGCGAAGTAGATTCAGGTTTTTTTTCGCTCGTTCGTCTTCCCCGCCAACTGCAACTGCCAAGCATTCCCACTTGCATGCGGTTGGCGTTCATCCCGACTTTCAGGACCCTTCGACGACGTGAACAACAACAAACCTCTTCTTCGCCTGCGCACCCTGGCACTGGCCGTGGCGGTCAGTGCCGCCGCAACCCATGCCTATGCCGAGCAGGCGCCGGTCGCCTTGCAGATCCAGGCCCAGTCATTGGCCTCGGCCTTGGCCCAGCTCGGCCAGCAGACCAACCTGCAGCTGTTCTTCAGCCCGGAGCTCGTGGCTGGCAAGCAGGCCCCTGCGGTATCCGGCAACCTGGCGCCCGAGCAGGCCTTGCAGCAACTGCTGCAAGGCAGCGGGCTGACTTATGAGATGTCCCAGGACACCGTGGTGATCAAGCCCTCCCAGAGCGCGGGCGGCGCGACCCCCGGCAGCCTCGAGCTGGCGCCCACCGATGTGAAGGTGGTCGGCGACTGGCTGGGCGACGCCGAGCAGCGCGTCGTGCACAACCATCCCGGCGCGCGTACCGTGGTGCGCCGCGAGGCCATGGTGGAGAAGGGCGCGATGAACGTGCGCGACGTCCTGCGTGGCATTCCGGGCGTGCAGGTGCAGGACTCCAACGGCACCGGCGGCAGCGACCTGTCGCTCAACGTCGGCGTGCGCGGCCTGACCTCCCGCCTGTCGCCACGCTCGACCGTGCTGATCGACGGCATCCCGGCAGCCTTCGCCCCCTATGGCCAGCCGCAGCTGTCGATGGCGCCGATCTCCTCGGGCAACCTCGACAGCATCGACGTGGTGCGTGGCGCGGGTTCGGTGCGCTATGGCCCGCAGAACGTCGGTGGGGTGATCAACTTCGTCACCCGGGCGATCCCCGAGAAGGCCACTGGCGAGCTGGCCACTACCCTCGAAACCTCCCGCCACGGCGGTTGGAAGCACACCGAATCGGCATTCGTCGGCGGTACCGCCGACAATGGCCTGGGTGTCGCGCTGCTGTACACCGGGGTCAACGGCCATGGCTATCGCAGCAGCAACAACGACAACGATATCGACGACGTCATCCTCAAGACCCACTGGGCGCCCACCGAGCGCGACGAGTTCTGGCTCAACTTCCACTACTACGACGGCCGCGCCGACATGCCTGGCGGCCTGACCCAGGCCCAGTTCGACCATGACCCGTACCAGTCGGTACGCGACTACGACTACTTCAGCGGCCGGCGCAAGGACGTGTCGTTCAAGTGGCAGCGGCAGATCGACGACGCGACCCAGTTCGAGGTGCTGACCTACTACACCGACAGCTTCCGTGGCAGCGCCATCGCCGCTCGCGACATGAAGACCCTGTCGTCGTACCCGCGCAACTACCACACCTTCGCCATCGAGCCACGCCTGTCGCGGATCTTCTTCGTCGGCCCGACCACCCAGGAAGTCAGCGTCGGCTATCGCTACCTGAAGGAGGCCATGCGCGAGCAATCCACCCGCCTGGCGCTGATCGACAACGTACCGACGCCAACCCCGACCTCCGACGGCCATGTCTTCCAGGACCGCAGTGGCGGCACCGAGGCCAGCGCCTACTACATCGATGACAAGATCGACGTGGGCAACTGGACCATCACTCCAGGGATTCGCTTCGAGCACATCAATACCGACTGGCGCGACCGTCCGGTGCTGGATGCCAACTACAGACCGGTGCCGGAAAAGAACCGCAGCATCACCAGCAACGAGCCGCTGCCAGCCTTGAGCGTGATGTACCACCTGTCGGATGCCTGGAAGCTGTTCGCCAACTACGAGACGTCGTTCGGCAGCCTGCAGTACTTCCAGCTCGGCCAGGGCGGTGTCGGCGACAGTACCGCCAACGGCCTGGAGCCGGAGAAGGCCAAGACTTACGAGATCGGCACACGCTATGACGATGGCCATTTCGCCGGTGAACTGACGGCCTTTTACATCGACTTCGACGATGAGCTGCAATACATCAGCAACGATGTGGGCTGGACCAACCTGGGCGCCACCAAGCATCAGGGCATCGAAGCGTCGATGCGCTATGACCTGTCGGGCCTCGACCCGCGGCTGCAGGGCTTGTCGGCCAATGCCGGGTTCACCTACACCCGCGCTACCTACGAGGGCGAGATCCCTGGCTTCAAGGGCCGCGACCTGCCGTTCTACTCCCGCCAGGTGGTCACCGCCGGCCTGCGCTACCAGGTCGACCGCTGGACCTGGAACCTGGATGCCTACGCTCAATCCAAGCAGCGCGCCCCCGGTACCGGGATGAACGCCGACGGTAGCTTCAACGGCAACTACATCACCGAGCCCAGTGCCGACGGCCAGTATGGCGATATTCCAGGCTACGTGACCTGGCATGCCCGTGGTGGCTACGACTTCGGGCCGCAGCTGTCGAACCTGAAGTTGGCGGCGGGGGTGAAGAACATCTTCGACAAGCAGTACTACACCCGCTCGAGCGACAACAACGCGGGGTTGTATGTGGGTGAACCGCGGACCTTCTATGTGCAGGCCAGCGTCGGGTTCTGATGCCGAGGAGGGCCGCGTTGCGGCCCATCGCGGGCAAGCCCGCTCCCACAGGGGGGCCGCTGGGTGGAGTACCTGGGAGTCGGCTTGCCGGCGATTGGGGCGCGCAGCGACCCCAAGTTGACCGGCCGATATCCGGCACGCCTCGGTCAGGCGCCGACTGCCTCCGCCGGCGAGACGATGCTGGTCTTGCCCCCGCGCGAACGCCCCGAGCTCAGGTACGCCGCGATGGACTCCTGGGTCACCTCGCCAAGGAACACCTGCTCGGCATCCAGCACCGGCAACCAGGCACGGTTGTACTCGTACATCCGCGATAGCAGGATGCGCAGGTGCTCGTCATGGGATGCAGTGGCGTTGAACGGGCGCAGGAAGTCGCCGCAGGTTCCCTGTTGACGGTGCATGTCGCGACGGCGCACGTAGCCGAGCGCCTTGTTCGCCGCGTCGGTGACCACCACGTAGCGACGGTCGTGCTCGTCGAGCAGTTCCAGGGCATCGTTCACCGGCGTTTGCGGGCTGACCGAGGGTGCGTTGTCCGCCGCGTCCTCGGCACGCACCAGCAACAGGCGCTTGAGGGTGCTGTCCTGGCCGACGAAGTCGCTGACGAAATCGTCTACCGGGTGGGCCAGCAGGGTATCCGGGTGGTCGAGCTGGAGCAGCTTGCCGGCACGGAAGATGGCGATCTTGTCGCCCAGCTTGATGGCCTCGTCGATGTCGTGGCTGACCATGATCACGGTCTTGTTCAGCGCCCGCTGCATCTCGAAGAATTCGTTCTGAATCATCTCCCGGTTGATCGGGTCGACCGCGCCGAACGGCTCGTCCATCAACAGCACCGGTGCTTCGGCGGCCAGGGCGCGGATCACGCCGATGCGCTGCTGCTGGCCACCGGACAGCTCGCGTGGGTAGCGCTGTAGGTAATGCTTGGGTTCGAGCTTGATCATGTTCATCAGCTCGCGGGCGCGCTCGTGGCACTTGTGCTTGTCCCAGCCGAGCAGGCGCGGGACCACGGTGATGTTCTCCTCGATGGTCATGTTGGGGAACAGGCCGATCTGCTGGATCACGTAGCCGATATGGCGGCGCAGGGTCACCTCGTCCAGGGCGCTGGTGTCTTCGCCATTGATGAACACCTGGCCGGAGGTCGGGGTGATCAGGCGGTTGATCATCTTCAGGGTGGTGCTCTTGCCGCAGCCCGAAGGGCCGAGGAAGACGCAGATCTCGCCTTCGTTGACGGTGAGGCTTACCGAGTCGACGGCTTTGACGTCCTTGCCGTTGACGTTGAAGGTCTTGCTGAGGTTCTTCAGTTCGATCATGGGCGCAGTCCTTCCGGAGTCAGGGCACGTTGCAGGGTTTGCAGAATCAGGTCGGCGATGATCGCCAGGAGGCTGACCAGCACGGCGCCGACCAGCAGCATGGACATGTCGCTGCGGCTGATGGAGGTGAGGATGAGTACACCCAGGCCGCCGGCACCGATGGTCGCGGCGATGGTCATGACGCCGATGTTCATGACCACGGCGGTGCGCACGCCGGCGAGGATCACCGGCACGGCGATGGGCAGCTCGACCATGCGCAGGCGCTGGCCGAAGGTCATGCCGATACCGCGCGCGGCCTCACGGATGCCGGGTTCGACATTGGTCAGGGCGAGGTAGGTGTTGCGCAGGATCGGCAGCAGGGAATATAGGAACACCGCAGTGATCGCCGGCAGCGGCCCCAGGCCCTGGCCGAACTTGGAATAGAACGGCAGCAGCAGGCCGAACAGGGCGATCGACGGTATGGTCAGCAGGACCGTGGCCGCAGCCTGCACGGGGCCGGCGACGGCGGGGAAACGGGTCATCAGGATGCCCAGCGGCACACCGAAGAGAATCGCCAGGCCCACGGCGATACCGACCAGGGCGATGTGCTGCCAGGTCAGTTGCACGACCTGGGCCCAGTCCAGGTGGACGAAGGTGTCGAGCAGGTTCATGGCTGTACCTCGCTGAAGGGATGCTGGCGCAGGAACTCGGCGGCCACGGTGGTCGGGCTCTGGTGCTCGACATCGACCTTGGCGTTGAGCTGGCGCATGGTCTCGTCGTCGAGCGTTTCGGCCAGGGGCTTGAGCAGCGCGGCCAGCTGTGGATTGGCGTCGAGGACCTGTTTGCGCACCACGGGGGCGGCGGTGTAGTCGGGGAAGTAGTGCTTGTCGTCTTCCAGCAGCTTGAGGTCGAAGGCGCTCAGGCGACCGTCGGTGGTGTACACCAGGCCGGCGAATACCTGGTCGTTGCGCAGGGCGGTATAGACCAGGCCCGCGTCCATCTGGCGGATGTTGGCGCGGCCGACCTGCAGGTCGTACATCGCCTTCAGGCCTTCCAGGCCGTCGGGGCGGTTGGCGAACTCGGTGTCCAGGGCCACCAGGTGCTTGCGTGCCTTTTCATCGCGCAGCACCTGGTTGAGCTGGCTGATGGTCGCGACCTGCGGGTAGGCCTCGGCGACCTTGCGCGGCAGGGCCAGGGCGTAGGTGTTGCTGAACCTCGAGGGCGTCAGCCAGACCAGGCCCTTCTGCGCATCCAGCGCCTTGACCCTGGCATAGGTGGCCTCGGCGCTGGGCATGCGCTCGTCGATGTGGTTGTAGGACACCAGCGAGACACCGGTGTACTCCCACATCAGGTCGAGCTGGCCGGTCTCCTGAGCCTGGCGGGCGAGGTTGCTGCCAAGGCCTGCGGTGACGCGCACGTCGAAGCCATTGGCACGCAGGTACTGTGCGGTGATCTCGGCGAGTACGGTCTGTTCGGTGAAGACCCGGGCGCCGATCCGCACCAGCGGTTTCTGCGCTGCTTGGGCAAATCCTGCGAACAGCAGGGCCGCGCCCAGCAGCAAGGCGATTCTTTTCTTCATGCAGTCCCTCTTCTTGTCAGGCCAGGCCACGTTCCAGCCAGCGCTTGCTGGAGAAGCTCACCAAGGCGTCGAGCAGCAGCGCCAGCAGCGCCGTGCAGGCCGCGCCCAGCAGCAGTTGTGGCTGGTTGTTCAGGGCGATGCCGGGGAAGATCAGGCTGCCCAGGCTGTTGGCACCGATCAAAAACGCCAGTGGCGCTGTACCCACGTTCAATGCCAGGGCCACGCGCACCCCGCCGACGATGATCGGCACGGCGTTGGGCAGTTCCACCTGCCAGAGCTGCTGGCGCGGGGTCATGCCGATGCCGGTGGCGGCTTCCTTGAGCGAGGCGGGCACGTTCTTCAGGCCTTCGTAGGTATTGCGCACGATGGGCAGCAGGGAGGCGAGGAACAGGGCGAAGATCGCCGGGCCTGCGCCGATGCCCAGGACACTCAGGGCGATGGCCAGAACGGCCAGGGGAGGGATGGTATTGCCAACGTTGAACAACTGCATGAAGCGCTCGGCCTTGTCGACCCGGTGCGGTCGACTCAAGGCAATGCCGGCGGGGATGCCCACGGCCAACGCCGCCGCCATCGAAGCCAGCACCAGGACCAGGTGCGCTTGCAGGTAGAAACCAAGATCGTCGCGGTAGCGCGCGATCGTGTCGATGCCGATCCAGTGGACCAGCAGGGCCAGGATGACGAGCACGGCGGCCCATCCCAACAGCCCTTTTCCGTAGCGTGCAGCCACAGGCGGACTCCTTTGTGTAGTCGGCGAGCACACCCCGTGGCGGCCGGCCATTCCTGGCGGCGGGCAGTGTGGTCGCGAGTAGCAGCGTGGTGCCCAGCAGAGCTGTGCGGTCACGCCATGAGCCGAACCCCGTCGGGCCCGAAATGCAGGTGTTTCCAGCCCTGAACCGAGGCGGGTTGCAGGGGAGTGGACGTCTCCGTGGGGGTAAAGGTTCCCATCTGAAGCGGCATTTGGCCAGCGTTAATCACTGGCGAGTAGGAAATTTCACGCGAAAAAACAGCGTGGATATTACTTGTGGACGTTGAATCACCTGCTTTTCGAGCACATCCCTATCTCTCCATGGTCATTCGAAAATTTTCCGAGTAATCCCTTGAAGGAATATTCTCTTGGAGGTATTTTTTTGTGGTCTATAGGGATGTGTCTGGAGTTCATGACCGAGTTCGAAAGGTTGGCAGAGGCGGTTCAGGATGAACTGCTGGCTCAGCTTCACCTGCTCGAACGCTGGGGCCCTGCGTTGGGACGCTCTCGCGTAGATACGCTCAAAGGCTCAAGGCATTCGAATATGAAAGAGTTGCGCTTCAATGCTGATGGTGGTGTATGGCGAGTGGCGTTCGCCTTCGATCGTTCTCGTTGTGCGCTTCTGTTGATGGCTGGCGATAAGGCGGGCATCAATGAACGCAGGTTCTACAGGCACCTGATCGACCGTGCCGATGAGCGGTTCGATCGGCACCTGTCCAGAGGTTGAAAGCATGTACAAGACACTTGATGACGTAATGAACGGCCTTTCACCTGAGCGCAGGGCGAGGGTGGAGGAGCGCGGTCGCGAATTGGTCCGTGAAGAAATGACGCTTCGAGCGCTGCGTAAACAGCTCCAGATCACCCAGGAGGATCTGGCTGAACGTCTCGACATCCGTCAAGGCAATGTTTCGAAAGTCGAGAATCGCAGCGACATGCTGATATCTACTCTGCGTGGCTATGTGGAGGCCATGGGCGGCAGGCTGGAGCTGGTGGCCCACATGCCCGGTCGAGCACCCGTCACGATCGAAGGGTTCGCAGAGGATCCGATTTCTCGCAGCTAGGGTGTCGAGGCCAAGGGGCGTCCGGTCTGGCGGCAGCTATTTTGGCCTGACGCCCGACTTCAGGTATGATACTGCCCCTTTTTGATCCCCAGTCAGGCGATTTCCCATGACCAACCAGGCCGCCGAAGTCGCGAAACGCCGCACTTTCGCAATCATTTCCCACCCCGACGCCGGTAAGACCACCATCACCGAGAAGCTCCTGCTGATGGGCAAGGCCATTGCCGTCGCCGGTACCGTGAAGTCGCGCAAGTCCGACCGCCACGCCACTTCCGACTGGATGGAAATGGAGAAGCAGCGCGGTATCTCCATCACCACCTCGGTGATGCAGTTCCCCTACCGCGAACACATGATCAACCTGCTCGACACCCCCGGCCACGAGGACTTCTCGGAAGACACCTACCGCACCCTGACGGCGGTGGACTCGGCGCTGATGGTGCTCGACGGCGGTAAGGGCGTCGAGCCGCGGACCATCGCCCTGATGGATGTCTGCCGCCTGCGCGACACGCCGATCGTCAGCTTCATCAACAAGCTCGACCGCGACATCCGCGACCCGATCGAGCTGCTCGACGAGATCGAGGCGGTGCTGAAGATCAAGGCTGCGCCGATCACCTGGCCGATCGGCTGCTACAAGGACTTCAAGGGCGTCTACCACCTGACCGGCGACTACATCGTGGTCTATACCCCCGGCCATGGTCATGAGCGCACCGAAGCGAAGATCATCGAGAAGCTGGACTCCGACGAAGCCCGCGCGCACCTGGGCGACCAGTACGATGCGTTCGTCGAGCAGCTCGAGCTGGTGCAAGGTGCCTGCCATGCGTTCGACCAGGACGAGTTCATCAATGGCCAGCTGACCCCGGTGTTCTTCGGCACTGCGCTTGGCAATTTCGGTGTCGACCACGTGCTCGATGCCGTGGTCGACTGGGCGCCACGCCCGCTGGGCCGCGTTGCCCACGAGCGTACCGTCGAGCCGACCGAGGAGAAGTTCAGCGGCTTCGTGTTCAAGATCCAGGCGAACATGGACCCCAAGCACCGCGACCGCATCGCCTTCATGCGCATCTGCTCGGGCAAGTACGAGAAGGGCATGAAGATGCGCCACGTGCGCCTGGGCAAGGACCTGCGCATCGGCGATGCGCTGACCTTCTTCTCATCCGAGCGCGAGCAACTGGAAGAGGCCTATGCCGGTGACATCATCGGCCTGCACAACCACGGCACCATCCAGATCGGCGACACCTTCAGCGAAGGCGAGGTGCTGGGCTTCACGGGTATCCCGCACTTCGCACCGGAGCTGTTCCGCCGCGTGCGCCTGAAGGACCCGCTCAAGTCCAAGCAACTGCGCCAGGGCCTGCAACAGTTGGCCGAGGAAGGCGCGACCCAGGTGTTCTTCCCCGAGCGCAGCAACGACATCATCCTCGGTGCGGTCGGTGTGCTGCAGTTCGACGTGGTCGCCAGCCGCCTGAAGGAAGAGTACAAGGTCGAGTGCGCCTATGAGCCGATCACCGTCTGGTCGGCGCGCTGGATCAGCTGCGACGACAAGAAGAAGCTCGAGGACTTCAAGAACAAGGCCATGGAGAACCTGGCCATCGACGGTGGCGGTCACCTGACCTACCTGGCACCGACCCGGGTCAACCTGTCGCTGATGGAAGAGCGCTGGCCGGATGTGAAGTTCCGCGCGACGCGCGAGCACCACTGATTCAGCCTCAAGCTGCAAGCTGTTCACTTAAGTCTGATGTGACATCGATTGGGGCTGCCTTGCAGCCCTTCGCGGGCGAGCCCGCTCCCACAGGATCGTGCATTCCTTGAGGTTTGCAGCGTACTTGTGGGAGCGGGCTTGCCCGCGAAGGGCCGCAAGGCGGCCCCAATGGCTTAAGTGAACGGTATTAGACCGCAGGCACGCCTGTTTTCCCTTGCAGCTCGAAGCTTGTCATTGGCCGGAGCTCGTCAGTGCCCCGCCTTGATGCTGGTCCAGAGGCGCGTCCTGATGCGGTCGATTTTCGCCGGCATGGCCTGCAGTGCATACAGCTTGCCCATCACTTCCTCGCTCGGGTAAATCATGCTGTTGCTCTTCATTGCTGAATCCACCAGCCCATCGGCCTTGAGGTTGCCGTTGGCGTACTGCACATGGTTACTGATATTGGCCATCACCTCAGGTTGCAGTAGGTAGTTCATGTAGGCATATCCTGCCTTCTCGTCTGGCGCATCGGCCGGCATGGCGACCATGTCGAACCACATCGGCGCGCCTTCCTTCGGGATCGAATAGCCCACCTTCACGCCGTTCTTCGCTTCTTGCGCACGGTTCTTCGCCTGTAGCACATCGCCCGAAAAACCCACCACCACGCACACATCGCCATTGGCCAGATCGCCTGTGTACTTGGAGGAGTGGAAGTAGCTGATGTACGGTCGCGCCTTCATCAGCAGCTCCTTGGCCTTGTCGTAGTCCTTCGGGTCCTGGCTGTGGTGCGGCAAGCCCAGGTAGTGCAGGGCGATTGGCAGCAGCTCTGGGCCATTGTCCAGCACTGCCACGCCACAGCTTTTGAGTTTGGAAATGTACTCAGGCTTGAAGATCAAGTCCCAGGAGTCCACCGGGGCGTCGTCTCCGAGCACGGCCTTGACCTTGTCGATGTTGTAACCGATGCCGGTACTGCCCCACAGGTAGGGGAAACCGTACTGGTTGCCGGGGTCGTTGACCTCCAGCGCCTTGAGCAGCACCGGGTTTAGGTTGTGCCAGTTGGGCAACTGCGATTTGTCCAGCTTCTTCAGGGCCTTGCCCTGGATCTGCCGGGCCATGAAATGGTTGGAGGGGAATACCACGTCGTAGCCGGAGTTGCCGGTCATCAGCTTGCCATCGAGGGTTTCGTTACTGTCGAAGACGTCGTAGGTCGGCACGATGCCAGTGGTTTGCTGGAAATGTTTCAGTGTGTCCGGGGCGATGTAGCTGGACCAGTTGTAGATCTTCACCGACTCAGTGGCATTGGCCACGCAGGCGACCAACATCAGGGGAGCGAAAATAATCGTGCGCATGTCCGGTTTACCTTGCTTTGTCTGTTGTTATCGAAGGGCGGCAGGCGATTGGCGGTTCAGAAAATCAGGACGTAGGTCTTGCGCACCGTTTCCTGGATGTCCCAGGTGCCGGTGCTGTTGGCCGGTAGCATCAGGGCATCTCCGGCTTCTATGTGCAGGGGCTCGCCACCATCGGGGGTGAAGGTGCAGCGGCCTTTGATGAAGTGGCAGAACTCCTGTTGCACGATCTGCCGGCGCCAGCGCCCTGGGGTGCACGCCCAGATGCCCGTCTCGACGCCATCGCTACGCTCGACGCAGGTGACAGACGTCACGGCCACGGGCTCGCCGATGGGTGCCGCGACGGGGTTGGAGCTGCCTAGCTCCGTGCTGTCGGTGTGTTTGAAGTGGGTAATGCTCATGACCGGTGGATCCTGTGTGAGGGGAAGGGGAGTCAGTGCATGAAGCTTTCCATGAAGTCCGCAAGCGAGCTGGCCAGGCGCCGCCTCCAGGGCGCATTGGCGGGGTTGGCGAGGGTCCGGTCCTCGTGGACGAAACTCTGGATGATCGCGTTGTAGCCCAGCCAGCGGCATGGCTCGGGCGGCCAGGTGGCCAGGCTCGACAATGGGCGGTTGTCGAGCACCCATGGTTGTGCGGTCAGTTCGTTGTGCTGGTCGAGGATCAGCGCGGCCAGCGTGCGGCCGCCGAGATTGGTGGCGCCAACCCCCTCGCCGCCATAGCCGCCTGAAAGGGCAACGCCGCGTTGGCGATCACAGAGCATGTGCGGACGGAAGCGTCGGGCCATGCCCAGGTTGCCGCCCCAGGAGTGGGTGATGCGTACATGTTTGAGCTGCGGGAACAACTCGCTGAACAGGTAGCGGCGTAGTTCTATTTCTGCCGGGTTCAGGTTGAAGTTGTCGCGCAGCCGGCCGCCGAAACGGTAGCCACCGCGCGCGCCGAATACCAGGCGGTTGTCGGCGGTGCGCTGGCCGTAGGTGACCTGGCGGCTGTTCTCGCTGAAGGCTTGCCCTTGGGACAGGCCGATCTGTGCCCAGGTCGACTCGGGCAGTGGTTCGGTGGCCACAAGCAGGCTTTGCACCGGCAGTTGATGTTTACCCAGCGGTGGCAGGCTGGCCGCGTAACCCTCCACGGCGGGCACCATCCACTGGCAACGAATGCGTGACAGGGGAGTACGCACTTGACCGGGCTGCCAGTCGATGGCTGGAGTGTTTTCGTAGATCGGCACACCGAGGCTTTCCACGGCTCGGGCCAGGCCGCGCGCCAGCTTGGCCGGCTGGATGGTCGCGGTGTGCGGGCTGAAGATCGCGCCGTAGGCATTGCTCACCCGCAGTTGTGCATCCAGTTGATCGGGACGCAGCCAGCGATAATCGTGTTCGTTCATGCCTAGGCGATAGAGGCCGTCGAGGTAGGCGCGCAGGCTGCGTTCCTGTTCCGGATAGCGAGCGGCGCAATAGAGCACGCCACCCTTGCGGTAGTCGCAGTCGATGGCCTCGCGTTGCAGCACGGCGTGGACTTCGTCGGGAATGCCGTGCAGCAGGTCGATGCTGGCGCGGCGCTGTTGCGGCGACAGGGTGGCGAGCAGGCGATCTTCGCCAAGCAGGTTGCCCATCAGCCAGCCGCCATTGCGTCCCGAGGCGCCGAAGCCGGCGATCTTGGCTTCGATCACGGCGATGTTCAACTGCGGTGCCTGACGCTTGAGGTAGTAGGCGGTCCACAGGCCGGTGTAGCCGGCGCCGATGATGCACACATCCAGGTCGAGGTCCTGTTGCAATGCCGGGCGGGCGCTGAGTGGCTCGTCGAGCTGGTCCATCCAGAGGCTGATCGTGCGCCAGGGTTGCATCAGGTTCGGCTCCACATCGATGAAGGTCTGTGGGCGATCCTAGTGTCATGCGGTGGGGGCTGTCTTACGTGCGTGCACGCAGGGAAATCTGCTTCAGGTAGGCCTTGGGCGAGAGCCCGGTATGTTCGCGAAAGCACTTGTAGAAGGCCGATAAGGAATTGAAGCCCGCATTGAAAGCCAGGTCTTCGATCGAGGCCTTGAGGCTGTCATCGTCGAGGCTGGCCATCAGGTGTTGCAGACGTGCCTGGTTGACGTAGCGGTAGAAGCTCTGCCCCAGCACCTGGTTGAGCAGGTAGGAGATCTGGTTACGGCTGTAGCCACTGGCGTCGGCGACCTGTTGCAGGTCCAGCTCCGGGTCGAGGTAGGGGCGTTGACGCTGGAAATAGTATTCCAGGTCCTGGGCCATGCTGCTCAACTGGCGTGGTGACAGGCCCAGGCGGCTAGTGGCGGGCCGTGGGCCCGAACGGGGGGTGCTGTCGTTCGAACGGCGCACCAGGGTGGCGTATTCATTGACCCGCCAGATCAGCCCGTCCTTGACGGTGATCGCCTCGCTCGACTGGAAGGCCACCAAGCCCTCACCGCCTTGGACCGTCACTTGATACTGGATGAACGCGGTACAGCCGTCGACGCGGATGCGGTCGCTATGGACGATGTCCTCGTCGGCTTCATGAGGCAGGCAGCCGCGCACGTAGTCGCGCAGCTCATCGAAGCCGAGCACGCGGTTCTGGAAAAAGTCGTGGTACTGGATGTCGGCATGGTACAGCGCCATTACCCCGTCCAGGTCGCGGTGCTTCCAGCACAGGTGGTAGCGCAGTACCGTTTCGGCGGTGAGCGCGGTCTGCTCGGGGCCGTCGGGGAGGGTGCTCGTCGTCATGGACGGGGATAGTGCCTTGACCTGGCCATGGGTGACAAGATCAGGGGGGTGACCATTCGCAGGCTGCCCCAATGCCCGTCAAGGCTTTGCAACTGCCATTTGGGCCACTCCCACAGCACTGGATACCGGCGTGGGAGCGGCCTGGCTTGGACGGCTATGCCGCTCTAGAGAAACTGCTCGGCATAGTGGCAGGCCACCTGCCGCGTGCCCACCTGCCTCAGCGCCGGTATCTCCTTGGCGCAGCGCTCCGTGGCATGCGGGCAGCGCTTGTGGAAGGCACAGCCGTCCGGTGGGTTCAGCGGGTTGGGCAGTTCACCGGCGATGCGGATCTTCGGTTTCAGCGGGTCCGGGTGGATCGCCGGCGTCGCCGACAGCAGCGCCTGGGTATAGGGGTGCAGGGGCTTGTCGTAGATGTCCTGCTTCGGCCCCATCTCCGCTGGCCGGCCCAGGTACATCACCAGCACCTGGTCGGCCACGTGGCGCACCACCGCGAGGTTGTGGGAGATGAACACGTAGGCGGTGTTGAACTCCTTCTGCAGGTCCATGAACAGGTTCAGGACCTGCGCCTGGATCGATACGTCCAGCGCCGAGGTCGGCTCGTCGGCCACCAGCACCTTCGGTTGCAGCATCATCGCCCGGGCCAGGGCGATGCGCTGGCGCTGGCCGCCCGAGAACATGTGCGGGTAGCGCTGGTAATGCTCGGGGCGCAGGCCGACCTGCTGCATCATCGCTTGCACTTTCTCGCGGCGCTCGGCCTTGCTCAGCGAGGTGTTGATCAGCAGCGGTTCGGCCAGCTGATCGCCGATCTTCTGCCGGGGGTTGAGCGAGGCGTAGGGGCTCTGGAAGACCATCTGTACATCGCGGCGCAGTTGCTTGCGCTCGGCCTTGCTGGCCCCCTTGACTTCGGTGCCGGCGATTTGCAGCGAGCCGGCGGTCGGCTCCTCGATCAGGGTCAGGGCGCGGGCCAGCGTGGACTTGCCGCAGCCGGACTCACCGACCACGGCCAGGGTCCTGCCGGCCTCCAGCTCGAACGACACGCCATTGAGCGCGCGCACCAGGGCATGGCCCTTGAACAGGCCACGGGAGACTTCGTAGTGACGGGTCAGTTCACGGGCGGATAGGACGACGGTCATCACGCCACCTCCTGGTTCAGCGGGTAGAAGCAACGCACCAGGCTGTGGGCCTGGGGATCGAGGGGCGGACGCTGCCGGCGGCAGTTGTCCTGGACATATGGGCAACGTGGTGACAGCAGGCAACCCTGGGGCCGGTCATAGCGGCCGGGGACGATGCCGGGCAGGGTGGCCAGGCGTTCGGCACCGATGCTGTGCTCGGGGATGGCCGCCAGCAAGGCCTCGCTATAGGGATGGGCAGGGAGGTCGAACAGCTCTGGCACCTGGCCCACTTCCACGGCTTGCCCGGCGTACATCACGCAGACCCGCTTGGCGGTCTCGGCGACCACGGCCAGGTCGTGGGTGATCAGGATGAGCGCCATGTTGCGCTCCTTCTGCAGGTTCACCAGCAGCTCCATGATCTGCGCCTGGATGGTCACGTCCAGGGCGGTGGTCGGCTCGTCGGCGATCAGCAGCTTGGGTTCGCCGGCAATGGCCATGGCGATCGCCACGCGTTGGCTCATGCCGCCGGATAGCTGGTGTGGGTAGGCATCCAGGCGGCTTTCGGCGGCCGGGATCTCGACCTTCTTGAGCAGCTCCAGGGCCCTCTGGCGCGCGGCCTTGCCCTTCAGGCCCAGGTGTTGGCGTAGCACCTCCTCGATCTGGTAGCCCACGGTGTAGCTGGGGTTGAGCGCGGTCATCGGGTCCTGGAAGACCATGGCGATGTCCTTGCCCACCACCTTGCGCCGCTGGCGGCCGCTGAGGCGCAGCATGTCGGTGCCATCGAAGTTCAGGGCATCGGCGGTGATGCGCCCGGGGGCGTCGATCAGGCCCATCAGGGCCATCATGGTCACCGACTTGCCGGAGCCGGACTCGCCGACGATGGCGAGGATCTCGCCGGCCTCCACCGCAAGGTCGAGGCCGTCCACCACGGGCACGGCATTGGCGTCGCCGAAGCGCACGTTCAGGTTGTCGATCTGCAACAGTGACATGGCGTTCTCCTCAGACGGCGTTCTTGAGTTTCGGGTCCAGCGCATCACGCAGCCCGTCGCCCATCAGGTTGATCGCCAGCACGCTGAGCAGGATGGTCAGGCCGGGCAGGCTCACCACCCACCAGGCGCGTTCGATGTAGTCACGGGCCGAGGCCAGCATGGTTCCCCACTCCGGGGTCGGTGGCTGGACGCCGAGGCCGAGAAAGCCCAAGGCAGCAGCGTCGAGGATCGCCGAGGAGAAGCTCAGGGTGGCCTGGACGATCAGCGGTGCCATGCAGTTGGGCAGCACGGTGACGAACATCAGCCGCGGTAGGCCGGCACCGGCCAGGCGCGCGGCGGTGACGTAGTCGCGGTTCAGCTCGCCCATCACGGCGGCACGGGTCAGGCGCACGTAGGACGGCAGCGAGACGATGGCGATGGCGATCACCGTGTTGATCAGGCCGGGGCCGAGGATGGCGACGATGGCCACGGCCAGCAGCAGCGAGGGCAGGGCCAGCATCACGTCCATCAGGCGCATGATCGAGGGGCCGAGGATGTGCGGGAAGAAACCGGCCAGCAGGCCCAGCAGGATCCCCGGCACCAGCGACATCACCACCGACGACAGGCCGATCAGCAGCGACAGCCGGGCGCCCTGGATCAGTCGCGAGAGCAGGTCGCGGCCGAGCTCGTCGGTGCCGAGGATGAACTGCCAGGTGCCGCCTTCCAGCCATACCGGCGGGGTCAGCAGGAAGTCGCGGTATTGCTCGCTCGGATCGTGCGGGGCGACCCAGGGCGCGAACAGCGCGCAGAACACGATCAGGCACATGAAGGCCAGGCCGGCCACCGCACCTTTGTTGCGTGAGAAGGCCTGCCAGAACTCCTTGTACGGCGAGGGGTAGAGCAGGCTCTGGTCCACCGGGCTGGCCGGCGTGACGGATTTCGCAATCGGGCTAGTCATGACGAGGGCCTCAGCGCTGATGACGGATGCGTGGGTTGGCCAGGCCGTAGAGGATGTCCACGACGAAGTTGACCAGGATCACCAGGCAGGCGATCAACAGGATGCCGTTCTGGACCACGGGGTAGTCACGGGCACCGATGGCTTCGATCAGCCACTTGCCGATGCCCGGCCAGGAGAAGATGGTTTCGGTGAGCACGGCGCCGGCCAGCAAGGTGCCGACCTGCAGGCCGAACACGGTCAATACCGGGATCAGCGCGTTGCGCAGGCCGTGCACGAACACCACGCGGGCGGGCGACAGGCCTTTGGCCCGGGCGGTACGGATGTAGTCTTCGCGCAGCACCTCGAGCATGGAGGAGCGGGTCATGCGGGCGATCACCGCCAGCGGGATGGTGCCCAGCACGATGGCCGGCAGGATCAGGTGCATCACCGCGTCCTTGAAGGCGCCTTCTTCGTCGCTGAGCAAGGTATCGATGAGCATGAAGCCAGTCTTCGGCTCGATGTCGTAGAGCAGGTCGATGCGTCCGGACACCGGGGTCCAGCCCAGGCTCACGGAGAAGAACATGATCAGGATCAGGCCCCACCAGAAGATCGGCATGGAGTAGCCAGCCAGGGAGATGCCCATGACCCCGTGGTCGAACAGCGAGCCTCGCTTGAGCGCGGCGATCACCCCGGCCAGCAGGCCGACGATGCCGGCGAACAGCAAGGCGGCGAAGGCCAGCTCCAGGGTGGCCGGGAACAACGTGAGGAATTCGTTCCACACGCTTTCGCGGGTGCGCAGCGACTCGCCCAGGTCGCCCTGGGCCAGTTTGCCGATGTAGTCCAGGTACTGGACCGGCAGGGGCTTGTTCAGGCCCAGGCGCTCCATGGCCTGGGCGTGCATCTCGGGGTCGACCCTGCGCTCGCCCATCATCACTTCCACCGGGTCGCCGGGGATCAGGCGTATGAGCGCGAAGGTCAGCAAGGTGATGCCGAAGAAGGTCGGAATCAACAGGCCTAGGCGCCGGGCAATAAAACTCAACATCGTCGGGTGTACCTCTCCAGGCGGTAGTACGGTCAGCCCGTCAGGGCAATGCCGCCGGTTCCCCGTGGGCTGCCGGCGGTCGTTGTTGTTCTACTTCACCTTGGTGGTGGCGAAGTTGTTGTTGGTCAGAGGGTTGACCACATAACCCTCCACGTTCTCGCGCATGGCCGTGAACATCTTCGGATGGGCCATGCTGATCCAGGGTTGGTCGTCATCGTACACCGCCAACGCCTCGGCATAGAGCCTTGCGCGCTCGTCGTTGTCGATGACCTCGCGGGCGCGGGTGATCAGTTCCTGGAACTTGGGGTTGCACCAGCGGGCATAGTTCTCGCCGTTGCGGGCCGCCTCGCAACTGAGCAGCGGGCCGAGGAAGTTGTCCGGGTCGCCGTTGTCGCTGGCCCAGCCGGTGGAGACCATGTCGGCCTCGCCCTTCTTGGCGCGGCGTAGCATCTCGGCCCATTCCATCATGCGGATATCCAGCTTGATGCCGATCTCGGCCAGGTCCGACTGGAGCATTTCGGCCGACAGGCGTGGATTGGGGTTGGTCGGACCGCCGCCGTTGCGGGTGAACAGGGTCAGTACCGTGCCCTCTGGCACGCCAGCCTCCTTGAGCAAGGCGCGGGCCTTGTCCAGGTCGCGGGGTGGGTTCCGGTTCTCGTCGTTGAAGCCGATCATGCTCGGTGGGTAGGGGTTGACGGCGACCAGCGCGTTGCCCTGGCCGAACAGTTGGTCGACGTGGGGCGTGCGGTCGAAGGCCATGTTGATCGCCTTGCGTACGCGCACGTCGTTCAGGTACTTGCGCTCGGTGTTCATCGCGATGTAGCCGGTGACCAGGGCCTCGGTCTCGGCGACCTTCAGTTTGGGATCGGTCTTGATCGAGGGCACGTCGTCAGGCTTGGGGTAGAGCGCGACCTGGCATTCGTTGGCCCGCAGCTTCTGCAGGCGCACGTTGTTGTCCGGGGTGATGGCGAAGATCAGGGCGTCGGCCGGTGGCTTGCCGCGGAAGTAGTCGGGGTTGGGCTTGTAGCGGACCTGGGCGTCCTTGTTGTAGCGCTGGAAGACGAACGGGCCGGTGCCGATCGGCTTGCTGTTGAGGTCGCGGGTCTTGCCCGTGTTGAGCAACTGGTCGCCGTACTCGGCGGAGTAGATCGAGGTGAAGGCCATGGCCAGGTCACGCAGGAAGGGCGCCTCCGGACGGGTCAGGGTGATCACCACGGTGTGGTCATCGGTCTTGTCCACCGACTTGAGCAGTTCCTTGAAGGCCATGCTCTCGAAATAGGGGTAGCCGACGCTGGTCTTGTCGTGCCACGGGTGGTTCGGGTCGAGCTGGCGGCGCAGGCTCCACAGCACGTCGTCGGCGTTGAATTCACGGGTCGGCTTGAAGTAGTCGGTGGTGTGGAACTTCACCCCTTCGCGCAGGTGGAAGGTGTAGGTGAGTCCGTCGGGGCTGATCTCCCAGCTTTTCGCCAGCGCCGGCTGGATATCGGTAGTGCCGGGCTTGAAGTCGACCAGGCGATTGAAGATGGCCTCGGCCGAGGCGTCGGCGGTGACGGCGGTGGTGTACTGCACGATGTCGAAGCCTTCCGGGCTGGCTTCGGTGCACACCACCAGCGGCTTGGCCGCGAGGTGGGGCGCGGCGCCGAGGATTACTGCCACCAGGGCGGCACGTAGCGGTAGCGATGTCATGGAACCTCCCTGCAGTTTGTTCCAGCGTAGCTGCCACGGCCCGCACAAGGCAGGCCGTGGCGATACGGGTCAGAGAATGTTGAACGGAATGGTCGTGACGATGCGCAGTTCGTCCAGGCTGCCGTCGGCCTGGGCCTTGCTGGCGCGGTGTGCGGTATAAGTGGCGCGGATGCTGGTGTCTTTCAGCGGCCCGCTCTGCACCGCGTAGCTGGTGCCGATGCCCCACTCGTAGTGAGTCTCCCCGTCCATGCCGTTGACATCATAGGCCGTGCCTCGGTAGTGGGTGCCGTCGATACCCCAGCCGCGAGCGTTGTACACATTGAACTTGAGCCCCGGTACGCCATAGGGCGCCATGTTCAGCACGTAGCTGATCTGCAGGGATTTCTCGTTGGGGCCGTTGAAGTCCGACAGCAGCGAGTTGGCCAGGTAGATGCCGTTGGTCTCGTGCAGGTAGTCGAAGTACTCGTTGCCGTTGACCTGCTGCCAGGAGAAGGTCAGCGAGTGGGCCTGGTGGGTCAGGCCGAGCGACAGGCTGTAGGTGTCGTTGTCGATCTCGCCCATCTTCTTGCTGCCGGCATCCACGGTCTTGTAGTAGTTCAGGCCAGTGGTCAGGCTCAGCACCGCACTGTCGCCCAGCACATGGTTGGCACCGAAGTAGTACTGGTTCCAGAAGTCGTCGACCTTGGTGGCGTAGAGGCTGGTGGTCAGGCTCTTGAACGGCTGGTAGTTGACCCCTGCGGTGCTGGCCCGGTCGGTCTCCACGCCGGTGGCGCTGTATTCGCTGCGGAACTTGCTCAGGCTCTGCTCGGTACGTGGCGAGACACGGTCGAAGGTGCCCAGGTCGAACGACAGGTTGTCGAATTCGGCGCTGTGCAGGAACGCGCCCTGGAAGCTCGACGGCAGGGCACGGTTGCCGATATAGGCGATCATCGGTGTATCGACCGACTGGCGCCCGACGGTGAGGGTGGTGTTGGAGATGCGCGCCTTGATGTTGCCCAGGCCCAGCTTGCTCCACTGGCTGACCACGTCGCCGTCGCTGTCGGTGAGGGTCCGGTTGTTGGGCCCGGCCACTGCCGCGCGGCCTTGCTCCAGGGCGATGGCGTTGTAGCCGGCGGCTTCCACGGCAAAGCCGATCGTGCCCTGGGTGAAGCCGGAGCTGTAGTTGAGGATGGTGCCCTGCACCCAGTTGTCGCGGCTGTGGGTGGCGTGGCGGCTGCCGTCGCTCTTGTAGTACTTGAACAGCGGCGCGCGGGTGGCGCGCTCGCGGGCATACCAGTTGCGTGTGCTGCCGGTCAGGCTCTGGCCGGCGAGGAAACCGCTGGCCTCGTCCTGCTCGCTGCCTGACTTGAGGCTGATCGGGATGAAGTCCTGGCTGGCGGGTTCGGCCTGGGCGGTGGCGCAGAACGCGCCGATGGACAGGGCCAGTGCGGTGAGTGTGGTTCGTCTCAAGATGAAAGCTCCCTTTCTTTTTTTTTTAGTTATCACCCGGGCCTCGTGAGCCGGATGTCGTTGCGGTGACGCGGTGTTGCACAGGTTTGCCGCGGGATCGCCGGGCAAATTCGGGAAGACTCAGGAGGTATGTGGCGCGGCTGCTTTCAGTGCCGCCCAGCCCTGGCCTCTTCGCGGGCAAGCCCGCTCCCACAAGCACTGCGTGGGAGTGCGGGGCAGGGATGTTCAATCAACGCTCACGCCCGAGAAGTCGTTGCGTCCGAAAGGGCTGACCTTGAAGTCGACGACCTTGGCGCTGATCGGCTGGTTGACCGTGGAGTGGGCCACCGGCGTGATCGGCACCTGTTGCTTGAGGCGCTGCTGGGCTTGTTGGTAGAGGGCGGTGCGCTGCTCGCGGTCGGTCACCTGCTTGGCCTGCTTGACCAGGGTGTCGTACTCCTGGTCGCACCATTGGGAGTAGTTGTTGCTGCCGATGGCGTCGCAGCTGTACAGGGTACCCAGCCAGTTGTCCGGGTCGCCGTTGTCGCCGGTCCAGCCGATCAGGGCGATGTCGTGTTCGCCGTTCTTCATGCGCTTGAGGTATTCGCCCCACTCGTAGCTGACGATGCGCACCTTCAGGCCGACCTTGCCCCAGTCGGCCTGGAGCATTTCGGCCATCAGCTTGGCATTGGGGTTGTAGGGGCGCTGCACCGGCATGGCCCACAGGGTGACCTCGGTGCCTTCCTCGACCCCGGCGGCCTTGAGCAGGGCACGGGCCTTGTCCGGGTCGAAGCCGGCGTCCTCGATGCTGTCGTCGTAGGACCACTGGGTCGGCGGCATGGCATTGACCGCCAGTTGCCCAGCTTCTTGGTAGACCGCCTGGACGATCGCCTGCTTGTTCACCGCCATGTCCATGGCCTGGCGTACTTCCAGGCGATCGAAAGGCGGGTGCTGGGTGTTGTAGGCGATGTAGCCGAGGTTGAAGCCTGGCTTCTGCAGGATCTGCAGCGAGCTGTCGGCCTTCAGGGTCGGCAGGTCGGCCGGGCGCGGATGGAGGGTGACCTGGCACTCGTTGCGGCGCAGCTTCTGGATGCGTACCGACGGGTCGATGTTGATGGAGAACACCAGGTTGTCGATCTTCACCTCTTGCGCTGCCCAGTAGTCCTTGTTGCCCTTGTAGCGGATCTGCGAATCCTTCTGGTAGCGCTGGAACACGAAGGGGCCGGTGCCGATGGGTTTCTGGTTGATGTCGCTGGGCCGACCCTGGGCCAGCAGGTAGTCGGCGTATTCAGCGGAGAGGATCGAGGCGAAGCTCATGGCCAGGTTCTGGATGAATGCGGCATCGACGGTATTGAGGGTAAAGGTCACGCTCAGCGGGCCGCTCTTCTCGATGTGGGCGATGTTCTTGTCCAGGCCCATGCTGACGAAGTAGGGGAACTCGGTGGGGTAGGCCTTGCGGAACGGGTGCTGCCTGTCGAGCATGCGCTGGAAGGTGAACAGCACATCGTCGGCGTTGAAGTCGCGGCTTGGCGTGAAGTCCTTGTTGCCGTGGAACTTCACCCCTTCGCGCAACTGGAAGGTGTAGCGCTGGCCATCCTCGGACACCTGCCAGGCGGTGGCCAGGGCCGGCTGCACGGCGGTGCCGCCACGCTCGAACTCGACCAGGCGGTTGTAGATGGGCTCGGCGGCGTCGTTGTCGGTGGCACTGGTGTACTGGGCCGTGTCGAAACCGGCCGGGCTGCCTTCGGAGCAGAACACCAGGTTCTTGGCGAGCAGGGTCGGGGCCTGGGGTAGCAGGCCGAGGCCGAGCAGGGTGGCGAGCAGTGTGGCGTGGCGCATGGCGAATCCTTGTCCATTGGTTTTCGCCGGCCCAGGCAGCAGGCGCGGCAACAGGAGCCCGACCCGCTGCGGATGGCAGCGGGAGGACGTTTGGTCTGTAGTGCGTGGGTGGCGCGAGGGGCCGCCGGCCGGTCAGGCCAGCGGCGCAGGGGCTTGCCCTATTTCTCCACGCTCACGCCGTAGAAGGAGTTCAGGCCGAAGGGGCTGATCTTGAAGTCCTTCACCTTGGCGCTCATCGGCTGGTACACGGTGGAGTGGGCGATGGGGGTCAAGGGCACCTGTTCCTTGAGGATGTGCTGGGCCTTCTGGTACAGCTCGGTGCGCTTGGCCTGGTCGGAGGTCGCCTTGGCTTGCTTGATCAGGTCGTCGTAGGGCTTGTAGCACCACTTGGAGAAGTTGTTGCCTTCCAGGGCATCGCAGCCGAACAGCACGCCCAGCCAGTTGTCTGGGTCGCCGTTGTCGCCGCTCCAGCCGATCAGCATGGCGCCGTTCTCGCCGCCCTTGGAGCGCTTGATGTACTCGCCCCACTCGTAGCTGACGATCTTGGCCTTGATGCCGACCTTGGCCCAGTCGGACTGCAGCATCTCGGCCATCAGCTTGGCATTGGGGTTGTAGGGGCGCTGCACCGGCATGGCCCACAGGGTGATCTCGGTACCGTCCTTGACCCCGGCCTCCTTGAGCAGGGCCTTGGCCTTCTCCGGGTCGTAGGGGGCGTCCTTGATGCTGGTGTCGTAGGACCACTGGGTCGGTGGCATGGCGTTGACGGCCAGCTGGCCGGCGCCCTGGTACACCGAGTCGATGATCTGCTGCTTGTTCACCGCCATGTCCAGGGCCTGGCGCACCTTGAGCTGGGCCATGGGGTTGGGCTCGTTGCTGCCCTTGATCTTGTCCATCACGTTGTAGGCGATGTAGCCGAGGTTGAAGCCGGCCTGTTCAGGCATCTGCAGCTTCGGGTCTTTTTTCAGCGGCTCGATGTCGGCCGGGCGAGGGAACAGCGTGACCTGGCATTCGTTCTTTTTCAGCTTCTGCATGCGCACCGAGGCATCGGTGCTGATGGCGAAGATCAGGTTGTCGATCTTGACGTCCTCGGGTTGCCAGTAGTCCTTGTTGCCCTTGTAGCGGATCTGCGCGTCCTTCTGGTACTTGCTGAACACGAACGGGCCAGTGCCGATCGGCTTCTGGTTGATGTCGGCGGCCTTGCCCTGCTTGAGCAACTGGTCGGCGTATTCGGCGGACTGGATCGAGGCGAAGCTCATGGCCAGGTTCTGGATGAAGGCGGCATCGACGTCGTTGAGGACGAAGCGCACGGTGTGCTCGTCGAGCTTCTCGATACGGGCGATGTTCTTGTCCATGCCCATGTCGGTGAAGTAGGGGAACTCGGTGGGGTAGGCCTTGCGGAAGGGATGGTCCTTGTCGAGCATGCGGTTGAAGGTGAACAGCACGTCATCGGCGTTGAAGGGACGGGTCGGCTTGAAGTAGTCGGTGGTGTGAAACTTGACGCCTTCACGTAGGTGGAAGGTGTAGGCCTTGCCATCCTCGGAAACCTCCCAGCGGGTGGCCAGGCCGGGAATGACCGCGGTGCCCCCGCGTTCGAACTGGGTCAGGCGGTTGAAGATGGTTTCGGCCGAGGCATCGAAGTCGGTTCCGGTGGTGTATTGGCCTGGGTCGAAACCGGCCGGGCTGCCTTCGGAACAGAACACCAGGTTGGTCGCGGCGAGGGCGGTGGGTGTGCCGGCTAGCAAGCCTGCGCCGACCAGGAACGGAATGACTGCGTGTTTGAGCATGGTGGCCTCATTGTTGTCATTTTTCGATTGAGGCGGCCTCGTGAGCCGACCTGGGGATACTTATGCAGGGGGTATTCCCAATGCAACAGGGAGGAGGATAGTTGGCGTCAAAAGTGTGGTACGGACGTACATGGATGTCGCATTCGTGTAACTTTTTACGAAGTTGAACGTTTGCGTGGCGTGGAAGGGTGAGATTTTCAAGATATTTCGCACTAAATGGGGCAAGCGGATGCACCGGTTTAGAGCGTAGGAAACGGCTGAACTGGGTATAGGTTTTCGGCTACAAGGGGGAGGGAGAGAGGGGCGGTTGGGGCTGGCCGGCCAGGCTTAGGGCCGCTTCGCGCCCCATCGCGGGCAAGCCCGCTCCCACATGATCCTGCAAACCGCATCATTGGCGGTCGATTCGGACCCTGTGGGAGCGGGCTTGCCCGCGATGGGGCGCGAAGCGGCCCCAAGACAGCTTGCCTGACCGCATTGGGCTTCGCTCCCGAAGCGGCCCTCGGCTATCAGGGCATCTGCACTTCGATCAAGCCATCGGCGTTCATGCTGACTTCGCTGGTGCCGGCCTCGATGTCCGGTGCTGGTGCCGACTCGTCGGCGATCATGGCCTTGGCGGCCATCGGTGCGCTGCGCAGGTACGGGCGCGGGTAGCCGCTGCTGTTGAGGTTCAGGCTGACGACCTTGTAGCCCGTGCCGCCGAGCGCCTCGGTAGCCAATTGAGCGCGGGCCTTGAAGGCGTTGACGGCATCCTTGAGCAGCGCGTCTTCGCTGGCCTTGCGGGTGGCCGGGGCGATGGAGAAGTCCATGCCGCCCATCTTCAGGTCCTGCAGCAGTTCACCGGTGAGCTTGGACAGGGCCGGGAAGTCGGCGCTCTCCAGGCGCAGTTCGGCGCGCTCGCGCCAGCCGGTGATCTTCTGGCCCTTGCTGTCGTAGACCGGGTAGCTGTTGCGGCTGCCCTGGCTGATCTTCACCTCCTTGACCTGGCGAGCCTGTTGCACGGCCTTGTTCATGGTCTCGGTGATCTGCTTGGCGAGCTTGCCGGGGTCGCTGTTCTGGGCTTCGCTGTACAGGGTCACGACCATCAGGTCGCGCGCCACTTCCTTGCTGACTTCGGCACGCAGCGACACTTGGTTGTAGCGCGGTGCCTCGGCCGCCAGCGTGGGCAGGCTGGCGAGCAGGCCACAGGACAGGATCAGGGCTGTGCCGCGACGAGGGATTTGCATGTAGGGCTCCTTGGCAATGAAATGCATGGTCCATCAGACCGGAAACAGTGTAGTGGGTTCATGGGGCGACTCCGAGCTTCAATCTCCGAGCGCCGCGCTTCAAGCTGCAAGCTGGATCCGAGTGTGGCGCTTTGCCGCATCGCTGCAGCGGGGCGCCTGGCTTCGGTATACTCCAGCCGTTTTCCCTGGAGCACTCATCAGGAGAGCTCATGCTCGCCGTCGCACACCCGCTGTCCGCCACCCGCCAGAACCTCTGGCGCCTGACCTTCATTCGCATCCTGGTCCTGGCCGCCCAGGCCGGCTCCGTAGGCGTGGCCTACTGGACCGAACTGCTGCCGCTGCCCTGGTTCTCCCTGGCGGTGACCCTGGCCCTGTCGTCCCTGCTGTGCGCCTTCACCGCCCTGCGCCTGCGCCTGTCGCTGCCGGTCACCGAGTTCGAATACGCCTTCCAGCTGGCCTGCGACCTGCTGATCCACAGCGCCTTGCTGTATTACTCGGGTGGCTCGACCAACCCCTTCGTCTCCTATTACCTGGTGCCCCTGGCGATCGCCGCGGTGACCCTGCCGTGGATCTACTCGCTGGTGCTTTCCGGCATCGCCCTGGCGGCCTACAGCCTGCTGCTGGTGCAGTTCTACCCGCTCGAGACCCTGCCGCTGGCGCGGGACAAGATGCAGGTCTACGGCATGTGGTTGAGCATCGCCCTGGCGGCGGGGGTGATCACCTTCTTCGCCGCGCGCATGGCCGAGGAGCTGCGCCGGCAGGAGCAGTTGCGCGCCGAGCGCCGCGAAGAGAGCCTGCGTGACGAGCAACTGCTGGCCGTGGCCACCCAGGCTGCCGGGGCGGCCCACGAACTGGGCACGCCGCTGGCGACCATGAGCGTGCTGCTCAACGAGATGCGCCAGGACCATACCGACCCGCAGTTGCAGGAAGACCTCATGGTGCTCCAGGACCAGGTCAAATTGTGCAAGGAGACCTTGCAGCAACTGGTGCGTGCCGCCGAGGCCAACCGGCGCATGAGCGTGGTGGAGCAGGAGGTGACCGTCTGGCTCGACGAGGCGCTCAACCGTTGGCACCTGATGCGTCCGGAGGCCAGCTACCGTTTCCAGCGCCTGCGCGACGGCGAGGTGCCGCGCCTGACCCCGCCCCCAGACCTGACCCAGGCCCTGCTGAACCTGTTGAACAACGCTGCCGACGCCTGCCCGGACGACCTGGAGGTACGCCTGGACTGGGACGACCAGGACATCCTCATCAGCATCCGCGACCATGGGCCGGGCGTGCCCGTGGCCATCGCCGAGGCGATCGGCAAACCCTTCTTTACCACCAAGGGCAAAGGCTTCGGCCTGGGCCTGTTCCTGAGCAAGGCCAGCGTGACGCGTGCTGGCGGCTCGGTGAAACTCTATAGTCATGAACAGGGCGGCACCCTTACCGAGCTGCGCCTGCCCCATGGCAAGCGAGGAGATGAACGATGAGCGAAGAAAACCAGGTCGAGGGCGAAGAGCTGCCACACCTGCTGCTGGTGGACGACGACGCCACCTTCACCCGGGTCATGGCCCGTGCCATGAGCCGTCGCGGTTTCCGCGTGAGCACTGCGTCCTGCGCCGAAGAGGGGCTGGTGCTGGCCAAGCAGGATGTGCCGGACTACGCGACCCTGGACCTCAAGATGGAAGGCGATTCGGGGTTGGTGCTGTTGCCCAAGCTGCTGGAGCTGGATCCGGAGATGCGGGTGCTGATCCTCACCGGCTACTCGAGCATCGCCACGGCGGTCGAGGCCATCAAGCGCGGAGCCTGCAACTACCTGTGCAAACCGGCTGACGCGGACGATGTGGTGGCGGCGTTGCTGTCCGAGCATGCGGACCTGGATTCGCTGGTGCCGGAGAACCCGATGTCGGTGGATCGGCTGCAGTGGGAACATATCCAGCGGGTGTTGGCCGAGCACGATGGCAATATCTCCGCGACCGCGCGGGCGCTGGGGATGCATCGGCGTACGCTGCAGCGCAAGTTGCAGAAGCGGCCGGTACGGCGCTGAAGCCGAGGGTTCGATTCGCGGAGCGTCGGCTGGCTGTTGGGGCTGCAAGGCAGCCCCGATGTGCGCCCCGCCTGGCTCACCCTGTACCCAGCAGCAAAACCTGAAGAAGTCACAGCAAGATCCCCGCAAAACCTGACAGGTCGCGTATCATTAGCCCCCTAACGGCAACCCCTCAGGACCTGCAATGCTCGCCCTCTTCATCCAGACGCTGAACATCACGGCCCCGGTGTTCGCCATGCTGTTCATGGGCGTGCTTCTCAAGCGTATCCGGCTGATCGACGACAATTTCAACAAGGTCGCCTCGACCTTGGTCTTCAACGTCTGCATGCCGGCCCTGCTGTTCCTCGGCATCTACCACGCCGACCTGGCCGCCGCGGTCAAGCCTGGGGTCCTCCTGTATTTCGTCGCCGCGACCCTGCTCAGCTTCGCCATTGCCTGGGGCCTGGCGATCTGGCGCTGCCCGCCGGCCGATCGCGGCATCTATACCCAGGGTGCGTTCCGCGGCAACAACGGGGTGATCGGCCTGGCCCTGGCGGCGAGCCTGTATGGCGACTACGGCATCTCCCTGGGCGCGGTGCTCGCCGGCCTGGTGATCCTCATGTACAACTCGCTGTCGGTGGTGGTCCTGGCGGTCTACAGCCCGGACCTGAAGTCCGACCCCTGGAGCCTGTGCAAGAACATCTTCAGCAACCCGTTGATCCTCAGCGTACTGGTGGCCACGCCCATGGCCTACGGCCAGGTGCCACTGCCCAATTGGTTGCTGACATCCGCCGACTACCTGGCCCAGATGACCCTGCCCCTGGCGCTGATCTGCATCGGTGGCACCCTGTCGCTGGCGGCCTTGCGCGACAGTGGCAAGCTGGCCATCGACGTCAGCCTGGTGAAGATGGTCTGGCTGCCGCTGTTGGGTACCCTGGGCGCCTGGCTCTGCGGTTTCCGTGGCGCCGAACTGGGCATCCTGTTCCTCTACATCGGCAGCCCGACGGCAGCGGCGAGCTACGTCATGGCGCGGGCGGCCAACGGCAATCACCAGTTGGCGGCCTCGATCATCGTGATCACCACGCTTTTGGCGGCAATCACTACCAATATCGGCATTTTTATCTTGCAGTGGGGCGGATGGATCTAGATCCTCGACTGCCGACAACACCAACAACACTGCCTCCTGACCTGAGGACACTTCATGCAAGACCAGCGTACGCCCGAGCAGTTGCAGCGCGGGCTGAAGAATCGCCATATCCAGCTCATCGCACTGGGTGGCGCCATCGGCACCGGGCTGTTCCTGGGTATCGCCCAGACCATCCAGCTGGCCGGCCCGTCCGTCCTGCTGGGCTACGCCGTGGCCGGCCTGATGGCCTTCCTGATCATGCGCCAGTTGGGCGAGATGGTGGTCGAGGAGCCGGTCGCCGGTAGTTTCAGCCACTTCGCCCACCAATACTGGAGCGAGTTCGCAGGCTTCGTCTCGGGCTGGAACTACTGGGTGGTGTACGTGCTGGTGGGCATGGCCGAGCTGACCGCGGTCGGCATCTACGTGCAGTACTGGTGGCCGGGCTTCCCCACCTGGGCCACGGCGGCGATCTTCTTCGTGGTGATCAACGCGATCAACCTGACCCAGGTGAAGGTGTATGGCGAGCTGGAGTTCTGGTTCGCCCTGGTCAAGGTGGTGGCCATCGTCAGCATGATCGTCTTCGGTGCCTGGCTGCTGGGCAGTGGCCAGGGCGGGCCGGACGCCAGCGTGGCCAACCTGTGGCAGTACGGTGGCTTCTTCCCGAATGGCGTCACCGGCTTGATCATGGCCCTGGCGGTGATCATGTTCTCCTTCGGTGGGCTGGAGCTGGTGGGGATCACCGCTGCCGAAGCGGACAACCCGCGTGTGAGCATCCCGAAGGCCACCAACCAGGTGGTCTACCGCATCCTGATCTTCTACATCGGCGCCCTGGCGGTGCTGCTGTCGCTGTATCCGTGGCAGAAGGTGGTGCAGGGCGGCAGCCCGTTCGTGATGATCTTCCATGAACTGGACAGCGACCTGGTGGCCACCGTGCTCAATGTCGTGGTGCTTACTGCGGCCTTGTCGGTCTACAACAGCTGCGTGTACTGCAACAGCCGCATGCTGTTCGGCCTGGCGACCCAGGGCGATGCGCCGCGCCAGTTGCTCAAGGTCAACCGCCGTGGCGTGCCGCTGGCGGCGCTGGGCGTCTCTGCCGTGGCCACCGGCCTGTGCGTGGTGATCAACTACCTGATGCCGGGCGAAGCCTTCGGCCTGCTGATGGCCCTGGCGGTGTCGGCGTTGGTGATCAACTGGGCGAGCATCAGCATCACCCACCTGAAGTTCCGCAGGGCCAAGCTGGCGGGGGGCATCGTGCCGTTCTACCGCAGCTGGGGGCATCCGCTCACCAACTACTTGTGCCTGGCGTTCATCGCGCTGATCCTGGTGGTGATGTACCTGACGCCGCCGATCCGCATCTCGGTGATGTTGATTCCGCTGTGGATCGCGGTGCTGTGGGTGGCGTTTCGTCTGAAGAAGCAGCGCCAGCTCGTCAGGGGCTGATCTGTTCTTTCACGGTGGAGCATTCGCGGGCTTGCCCGCGAATGGCGCGCCGCGAAAATCAGGCTGGGTAGCTGTCGATCACTTCCTGTGCCGCGCGGAACGCGTCGATCGCCGCCGGCACCCCCGCATAGACCGCGCAGTGCAGCAGCGCCTCGCGGATTTCCTCCACCGTGCAGCCGTTGTTCAGTGCGCCACGCACATGACCCTTGAGCTCTTGCGGGCACTTCAAGGCCGTCAGCGTGGCCAGGGTGATCAGGCTGCGGGTCTTCAGCGCCAGTCCTTCGCGGGCCCAGACGCTACCCCAGGCGTGCTCGTTGACGAAGTCCTGCAGGGGTTGGGTGAAGTCGGTGGCATTGCCCAGGGCACGGTCGACGAAGGCGTCGCCCATTACCTGGCGGCGGATCTGCTCGCCGGATTTGCGTGTGTCAGCCATGTTGTTTTCCTTAGTGTTGGCGGCGCCAGGCGCGCAGGGTCGTGTACAGCAAGAGCACCCCGAGCACCGGCATCACGTAGAACAGCATCAGTTTTTCCAGGCGACCGGCCAGCGGCATGCCAGTGGTGAAGGCCACCACGTGCAGACCATAGGCCAGGTACAGGCAGAGGAATACCAGGCCTTCGGCGCGGGTGACTCGATAGCCGGAGTAGAACACCGGCAGGCTCAGCGCGGCCACCCCGAGCATCACCGGCAGGTCGAAGTCCAGGGCGTTGGGCGAGATCGACAGCGGTTCGGGGGTAACCAGCGCGGTCAGCCCCAGCACTGCCAGCAGGTTGAACAGGTTGCTGCCGATCACCGTACCCACCGCGATCTCCCGCTCCCCGCGCAGGGCGGCCACCAGGGCGGCAGCCAGCTCTGGCAGGGAGGTGCACACGGCGACCACGGTCAGGCCAATGATCCGCTCGGACAATCCCAGGTCCGTGGCCACCTCCACCGAGGCCTCCAGCAGCAGGTGGCCGGCCAGGCTCAGGAGAACCAGGCCGAGCAGGACCTGCAGCGTCGCAGCGCTCCAGAAGCGCCCTGCGCTGGTGTGTACCGCCTCGGGCGCCGGGTAGGTACGGGCGTAGTGGCGCGACTGATGCCAGAGCATCCCCAGGTAGCCCAGCAGGCCAAGCAGCAGCAACAGGCCTTCCAACCGGCCGAACTGGCCGTTGGCCGCCAGCAGGTAGACCAGGCCGCTGGCGACGATCATCAATGGAATGTCCAGGCGCACCAGTTGCCTGGACACACGCAACGGGATGATCAGCGCAGCCAGGCCCAGGATCACCAGGACATTGAAGATGTTGCTGCCGATCACGCTGCCCACGGCGACATCCGGTGCACCCTGGTAGGCCGCCTGCAGGCTCACGGTGAGCTGCGGCGCGGTACTGCCGAACGCCACCAGGCTCAGGCCGATGATCAGCGGTCGTACATGCAGGCGCAGGGCCAGGCGCACGGCGGCGCGCACCAGCAGCTCGGCGCCGATCACCAGCAACACGAGGCCCAGGCCCAGTTGCAGGAGGCTGAAGGTGGGGAGGGTGGCCAGGTCGAAAATGGTCGAGACTCCTGTCGGCTCAGTTGCTCAGACCTTGTACCCGGACGCGCGCCGTTCCGCTACGGAGCATGCCGATTTTTTCTGCCGCGGCGCGCGACAGGTCGATCAGCCGGCCGCGAGTGTGCGGACCGCGGTCGTTGATGCGCACCACCACGCTGCGCTGGTTGGCAAGGTTGGTGACCCGCACCCGGCTGCCGAAGGGCAGGCTGCGGTGGGCGGCGGTCAGGCCGTGCTGGTTGAAGGGTTCGCCGCTGGCGGTGCGCTTGCCGTGGTGGCGTGAGCCGTACCAGGAGGCCGTGCCGGACTGGTCGTAGCCGCGGGGGTCGATGTCGTGGCTGGCGCAGCCGGCCAGCAGGAAGAGGAGCGCCAGGGCGCTGAGGGCGTGTCTTGTCAAGTCGAAGGCTCCGAGACTGCATCCTTTGCGGCCCATCGCGGAGCGAGCCCGCTCCCACTGGTTCCCGAAAGGCCCAGGGGGCGGGGAACCTGTGGGAGCGGGCTCGTCCCGTGAACGAGGGCGGGGCCCTCGTCGGGCTACAGGGGTAAAACGATTACCCTTCGAGCTTGGCCTTGAGCAATTGGTTCACTTGCCCCGGGTTGGCCTTGCCCTTGGAGGCCTTCATCGCCTGGCCGACGAAGAAGCCGAACATCTTGCCGCGCTTGGCCTCGTCGGCGGCGCGGTACTGTTCGACCTGCTCGGCGTTGGCGGCGAGCACTTCGTCGAGCATCTTGTCGATCGCGCCGGTATCGGTGACCTGCTTGAGGCCGCGGCTCTCGATGATGCTGTCGGCGTCGCCTTCACCGGCGGCCATGGCCTCGAACACGGTCTTGGCGATCTTGCCGCTGATGGTGTTGTCGCGGATGCGCAGCAGCATGCCGCCGAGCTGCTCGGCGCTGACCGGCGCCTGGTCGATCTCCACGCCCAGCTTGTTGAGCAGGCTGCCCAGCTCGACCATCACCCAGTTGGCGGCCAGCTTGGCGTCGCCGCCGATGCTGGCGACCTTCTCGAAGTAGTCGGCCTGCTCGCGGCTGGCCGCCAGCACGTTGGCATCGTAGGCCGACAGGCCGTACTGGCTCTGGAAGCGCTCGACCTTCTGTTGCGGCAGCTCCGGCAGGCCAGCGCGGACGGTTTCCAGGAAGCTGTCCTCGATGACCACCGGCAGCAGGTCCGGGTCGGGGAAGTAACGGTAGTCGTTGGCTTCCTCCTTGCTGCGCATGGAGCGGGTCTGGTCCTTGTTCGGGTCGTACAGGCGGGTTTCCTGCACCACCGTGCCGCCGTCCTCGATCAGGTCGATCTGGCGCTGGATCTCGTAGTTGATCGCTTTCTCGATGAAGCGGAACGAGTTGACGTTCTTGATCTCGCAGCGGGTACCGAACTCGGCCTGGCCCTTGGGGCGTACCGAGACGTTGCAGTCGCAGCGCAGCGAGCCCTCGGCCATGTTGCCGTCGCAGATCCCGAGGTAGCGCACCAGGGCGTGGATCGCCTTGACGTAGGCCACGGCCTCCTTGGCGCTGCGCATGTCCGGCTCGGACACGATCTCCAGCAGCGGGGTGCCGGCGCGGTTCAGGTCGATGCCGGTGGAGCCGCTGAAGTCTTCATGCAGGCTCTTGCCGGCGTCTTCCTCCAGGTGCGCGCGGGTGATGCCGACGCGCTTGATGGTGCCGTCCTCCAGGGCGATGTCCAGGTAGCCCTTGCCGACGATCGGCAGGTCCATCTGGCTGATCTGATAGCCCTTGGGCAAGTCGGGGTAGAAGTAGTTCTTGCGCGCGAACACGTTGCGCTTGCCGATCTGGGCATTGATCGCCAGGCCGAACATGCAGGCCATGCGCACGGCTTCCTGGTTGAGCACCGGCAGCACGCCGGGCATCCCCAGGTCGACCAGGCTGGCCTGGGTGTTCGGCTCGGAGCCGAAGGTGGTGGCGCTGCCGGAGAAGATCTTCGACTGGGTGGCGAGCTGGGTATGAATCTCCAGCCCGATCACAACTTCCCATTGCATGTGTGAATTCCTCAGAAGCCGTTGGGGGCGCGGGTGTGCCAGTCGGTGACTTGCTGGTAGCGGTGCGCGACGTTGAGCAGGCGGCCTTCCTGGAAGTACGGGGCCAGCAACTGCACGCCCACCGGCAGGCCATCGACGAAGCCGGCGGGCATCGACAGGCCCGGCAGGCCCGCCAGGTTGGCGGTGATGGTGTAGACGTCCTCGAGGTAGGCGGCGACCGGATCGCTGCTCTTGGCGCCGAGCTTCCAGGCTGGGTTCGGCGTGGTCGGGCCAAGGATCAGGTCGACCTCTTCGAAGGCGGCCATGAAGTCGTTCTTGATCAGGCGGCGGATCTGCTGCGCCTTGAGGTAGTAGGCGTCATAGTAGCCAGCCGACAGGGCATAGGTGCCGACCATGATGCGCCGCTGCACCTCGGCGCCGAAGCCTTCGCCACGCGAGCGCTTGTACAGGTCGGTGAGGTCCTTGGGCGCCTCGCAGCGATAGCCGAAGCGTACGCCGTCGAAGCGTGACAGGTTGGAGGAAGCCTCTGCCGGGGCGATCACGTAGTAGGCCGGGATGGCGTGCTGCATGTTCGGCAGGCTGATTTCCTTCACCACCGCGCCGAGCTTTTCCAGCTCCTTGACGCTGGCCTGGACCAGGTCGGCGATGCGCGAGTCGAGGCCGGCGCCGAAGTATTCCTTCGGCAGGCCGATGCGCAGGCCTTCCAGCGAGCCGTTCAGCGCGGCGCTGTAGTCCGGTACCGGCTCGTCGATGCTGGTGGAGTCCTTGGCATCGAAGCCGGCCATGCCTTGCAGCAGCAGGGCGCAGTCCTCGGCGGTGCGCGCCATCGGGCCGCCCTGGTCGAGGCTCGAGGCGTAGGCGATCATGCCCCAGCGCGAGACGCGGCCGTAGGTCGGTTTGAGGCCGGTGAGGTTGGTCAGGGCCGCCGGCTGGCGGATCGAGCCGCCGGTATCGGTGCCGGTGGCGGCCGGCAACAGGCGCGCGGCCACGGCGGCAGCCGAGCCGCCCGACGAGCCGCCAGGAACGTGCTCGAGGTTCCACGGGTTCTTCACCGCGCCGTAATGGCTGGACTCGTTGGCCGAGCCCATCGCGAACTCGTCCATGTTGGTCTTGCCCAGGGTGACCATGCCGGCTTCGGCCAGCTTGGCGACCACGGTGGCGTCATAGGGCGCCTTGAAGTTGTCGAGCATCTTCGAGGCGCAGCTGGTGCGGATGCCTTGGGTGCAGAACAGGTCCTTGTGGGCGATCGGCGCACCGAGCAGGGCGCCGCCCTCGCCGGCGGCGCGGCGGGCGTCGGCGGCACGGGCCTGTTGCAGGGCCAGCTCCTCGGTGACGCTGATGAAGCTGTTGATCTGCGGGTCGAGTTGCTGGATGCGCGCCAGCAGGGCGGCGGTCAGCTCTTCGGAGGAAAACGACTTGTCGGCGAGTCCGCGGGCGATCTCGGCCAGGGTCAATTGATGCATGGCAGGCTCTATCCCTTACTCGATGACTTTCGGAACCAGGTACAGACCGTTCTCGGTCGCCGGGGCGATGGCCTGGTAGGCATCGCGCTGGTTGCTTTCGGTGACCTGGTCGGGGCGCAGGCGCTGGCTGGCCTCCAGGGGGTGGGCCAGGGGTTCGATACCGCTGGTGTCGACAGCTTGCATCTGGTCGACCAGCCCGAGAATACTGTTCAAGGCATCGGTAATGCGTGGCAGTTCGCCTTCATTCAGGCCCAGGCGGGCCAGATGGGCGATCTTTTCCACGTCGCAGCGTTGAAGCGCCATGGGGATCTCCAGGAGAAACGGAACGGATGGGGTCCGCGATGAGGAACATGCCGGCATTCTGGCGGTCATACGGCCGCGATCATCTGCTGGCGTGCTCGGAAAAACTGCCAATTTAACATATTGGCTCCTTGCCCAAAATCCCTGCCATTGTTAGAGTTTGCCGCACTTTTTTACCCACGCTTTGCCTAGGGTCACTTTCCCATGTTCAAGAAACTGCGTGGCATGTTTTCCAGCGATCTGTCCATCGACCTGGGGACTGCCAACACCCTTATTTACGTGCGTGAGCGCGGTATCGTCCTGAATGAGCCCTCGGTCGTTGCCATCCGTACCCACGGCAACCAGAAAAGCGTCGTCGCAGTCGGTACCGAGGCCAAGCGCATGCTGGGTCGCACGCCCGGCAACATTGCCGCCATTCGTCCGATGAAGGATGGCGTGATCGCCGATTTCAGCGTTTGTGAAAAAATGTTGCAGTACTTCATCAACAAGGTCCACGAGAACAGCTTCCTGCAGCCCAGCCCACGCGTGCTGATCTGCGTACCGTGCAAGTCGACCCAGGTCGAGCGCCGCGCCATTCGCGAGTCGGCCCTGGGTGCCGGTGCCCGTGAAGTGTTCCTGATCGAAGAGCCGATGGCCGCCGCCATCGGTGCCGGCCTGCCCGTTGAAGAGGCCCGCGGCTCGATGGTCGTCGACATCGGTGGCGGTACCACCGAGATCGCCCTGATTTCCCTGAACGGCGTCGTCTACGCCGAGTCCGTGCGGGTCGGCGGCGATCGTTTCGACGAAGCCATCGTCACCTACGTGCGCCGCAACTACGGCAGCCTGATCGGCGAGTCCACCGCCGAGCGCATCAAGCAGGAAATCGGCACCGCCTACCCGGGCGGCGAAGTCCGCGAAGTCGACGTGCGTGGCCGCAACCTGGCCGAAGGCGTGCCGCGTGCCTTCACCCTCAACTCCAACGAAGTGCTCGAGGCCTTGCAGGAGTCGCTGGCGACCATCGTCCAGGCGGTCAAGAGCGCCCTGGAGCAGTCGCCGCCCGAGCTGGCCTCGGACATCGCCGAGCGCGGCCTGGTGCTGACCGGTGGTGGCGCCCTGTTGCGCGACCTGGACAAGCTGCTGGCCCAGGAAACCGGCCTGCCGGTGATCGTCGCCGAAGACCCGCTGACCTGCGTCGCCCGTGGCGGTGGCCGTGCGCTGGAAATGATGGACAAGCACGCCATGGACCTGCTCTCCAGCGAGTGAGCCCAGGCGCTGTCCGTCACCTGGCAGTGTCAACGCCCGGTTTACAGGTAGCACCCGCAGTGCTACCTGTATGTGCTGGGCTGGCGTCCGTCCGGGCGTCGTTTCCGTCAACCCGCAAGCAGGCCGGTGCATTGCCCCATGTCCAATGACCTCCTGAAACGTCGTCCACGAGGAACGGCCCATTAAACCGCTTTTCTCCAAGGGCCCTTCGCTGGGCGTTCGTCTGCTCGTGCTGGTGGTGCTGTCGGTCGCGCTGATGGTGGTCGACTCGCGCTTTGCCGTGCTCAAACCGGTGCGCAGCCAGATGGGGCTGGTGCTGATGGAGTCCTATTGGGTCACCGACCTGCCGCAACGCCTGTTTCAGGGCGTGGCCAGCCAGTTCGGCAGCCGCACCGAACTGATCGCCGAGAACGAGAAACTCAAGACCGAGGCCCTGCTGCTGCAGGGGCGCCTGCAGAAGCTGGCGGCCCTGACCGAGCAGAACGTGCGCCTGCGCGAGCTGCTCAACTCCTCGGCGCTGGTCAACGAGAAGGTGGAGGTGGCCGAGCTGATCGGTGTCGACCCCAACCCCTTCACCCATCGCATCCTGATCAACAAGGGCGAGCGCGACGGCGTGTTCCTCGGCCAGCCGGTACTCGACGCCCGTGGCCTGATGGGCCAGGTGGTCGAGCTGATGCCCTACACTTCGCGGGTGCTGCTGCTGACCGATACCACCCATAGCATCCCGGTGCAGGTCAACCGCAACGGTTTGCGCGCCATCGCCAGCGGCACCGGCAACCCGGAGCGCCTGGAGCTGCGTCATGTGGCCGACACCGCCGATATCAAGGAAGGCGACCTGCTGGTCAGCTCCGGCATGGGCCAGCGCTTCCCGGCCGGCTACCCGGTGGCCACGGTCAACGAGGTGATCCACGACTCCGGCCAGCCGTTCGCCATCGTCCGCGCCATTCCCACCGCAGCGCTCAACCGTAGCCGCTACATGCTGCTGGTATTCAGCGACCGGCGTTCGCCGGAACAGCGTGCCACGGAGGCGGCGATCGCCCAGGAAGAGGCTGACCGCAAGGATGCGGCAGGCAACGGCCAGGCCACGGGCGACGGTGGGCAGGGCACGCCTGCCCCGTCCGCCACCACGCCGGGCGCCGTACCCGCCGCGCCGGCAACCCCCGCCCCCGCCGCCCCAGGCGCGGCCCCTGTCAGCCCGGCAGCGGCCCCCGCGGCGCCGAATACCCCCGGGAGAGAATGATGGCAGGTTCGCGCAGCAAGAACGGCTGGGCCATCTGGCTGACCTTCGTGATCGGCCTGTTGCTCAGCGTGTCGCCCATGCCCCAGTTCATGGAAGTGTTCCGGCCCATGTGGCTGGCCTTGCTGGTGTCCTTCTGGGCCCTGGCGGTGCCGCACAAGGTCGGCATGACCACGGCCTTCGTCCTGGGCCTGGCCGAGGACGTCCTGTATGGCACCTTGCTGGGTCAGAACGCCCTGATCCTGACCCTGATCACCTTCCTGGTGCTGTCGCTGCAACAGCGCCTGCGTATGTTCCCCATGTGGCAGCAGAGCCTGGTGATCCTGGTGATCTTCGGTATCGCCCAACTGATCCAGCTGTGGCTCAGCGCCCTGACCGGCAATCGCTTGCCGACCCTGGCGCTGGTCTGGTCGGCGGTGATCAGCGCGTTGCTCTGGCCATGGATCAGCTTCGCCCTGCGCGATCTGCGCCGCCGCCTGCACATCAACTGACGGCCATCATCGCCGCTGACAGGGAGATGTCGACATGATTCCGCTGTATCTGGCCTCTGGCTCGCCGCGCCGTCGTGAACTGCTGACCCAGATCGGCGTGCCGTTCACCACCGTCAGTGCACCCATCGACGAGACCCCGCGGCCTGGCGAAGGCGCGGCCGAGTACGTCGAGCGCCTGGCCCGGGCCAAGGCCGCAGCCGGGCTGGCCCAGGTAAGCGGGCCAGGGGTGGTGCTGGGCGCCGACACCGCCGTGGTGCTCGATGGTCGCATCCTTGGCAAGCCGCAAGATCGCGAACACGCCTTGGCCATGCTGGCCGAGCTTTCCAATCGTGAACACCAGGTACTCACCGCCGTCGCCCTGAGCGATGACCAGCGTTGCCTGAGCGCCTGTGTGGCGAGCAACGTGCGCATGCGTGCCATCGGTGCGCAGGAGGCCGAGCGCTACTGGGCCACTGGCGAGCCGCTGGACAAGGCCGGTGGCTACGCCATCCAGGGGCTGGGGGCGGTCTTCGTCACGAGCCTCGTCGGCAGCTATTCGGCGGTGGTCGGTCTGCCCTTGAGCGAGACGGCCGACCTGCTGGCGCAATTCGCCATCGCCTGCTGGCAGCAACATGAGGATTCAGCACCGCGCTAGCCAGCTATCCGCCAGCGATCCATCATTACCTGAGACCTTTGACGAGAGCCTGCCATGAGTGAAGAGATCCTGATCAACATCACCCCGATGGAGTCACGCGTGGCAGTGGTGGAAAACGGCGTGCTGCAGGAGGTGCATGTCGAACGCACCCAGCGCCGCGGCATCGTCGGCAACATCTACAAGGGCAAGGTGGTGCGGGTGCTGCCGGGCATGCAGGCGGCCTTCGTCGACATCGGCCTGGAGCGCGCCGCCTTCATCCACGCATCGGAGATCTCCCAGCGCGAAGGTTCGGCGGTGGAGACCATCACCGCGCTGGTCCACGAGGGCCAGGCCCTGGTGGTGCAGGTGACCAAGGACCCGATCGGCACCAAGGGCGCACGCCTGACCACCCAGCTATCGATCCCGTCGCGCTACCTGGTGTACATGCCGCGCAGCAGTCATGTCGGTATCTCCCTGAAGATCGAGGACGAAGCCGAGCGCGATCGCCTCAAACAGGTGGTCAGCGACTGCATGGAGCAGGAGGATATCCGCGATGCCGGCGGCTTCATCCTGCGCACTGCCGCCGAGGGCGCCCGCGCCGAAGAGATTCTCCAGGATATCCGCTACCTGCGCCGCCTGTGGGAGCAGATCGGCAGCCAGATCAAGACCTGCGGTGCGCCGTTGGTGATCTACGAGGACCTGGGCCTGGCCTTGCGTACCCTGCGCGACCTGGTCAACCCGAAGATCGAGAAGATCCGCATCGACTCCCGGGAAACCTTCCAGAAAACCACGCAATTCGTCGGCGAGCTGATGCCTGAGATCGCCGACCGCCTGGAACACTACCCGGGCGAGCGGCCCATCTTCGACCTCTATGGCGTCGAGGACGAAATCCAGCGTGCCCTGGAACGCAAGGTGCCGCTCAAGTCCGGCGGCTACCTGGTGGTCGACCCGGCCGAGGCGATGACCACCATCGACGTCAACACCGGCGCCTTCGTCGGCCACCGCAACCTCGAGGAAACCATCTTCAAGACCAACCTCGAGGCGGCCACCGCCATCGCCCGGCAACTGCGCCTGCGCAATATCGGCGGGATCATCATCATCGACTTCATCGACATGGAGGACGAAGAGCACCAGCGCCAGGTCCTGCGGACCCTGGAGAAGCAGCTCGAGCGCGACCATGCCAAGACCAACATCATCGGCATCACCGAGTTGGGCCTGGTACAGATGACCCGCAAGCGCACCCGCGAGAGCCTCGAGCAGGTGCTCTGCGAGCCCTGCATCGCCTGCCAGGGGCGTGGCAAGCTGAAGACACCCGAGACCGTGTGCTACGAGATCTTCCGCGAGATCCTCCGTGAGGCCCGGGCCTACCAGGCCGAGGGTTACCGGGTGCTGGCCAACCAGAAGGTGGTCGATCGCCTGCTCGACGAGGAATCTGGCAACGTCGCGGAGCTCGAGGCTTTCATTGGCCGAACCATCCGTTTCCAGGTGGAGTCCATGTATTCCCAGGAACAGTACGATGTGGTGTTGCTCTGACGCGTTATGAACACCCACGGCGCTCGGACGCACTGGCAAAGCCACGGCACCGAGCCATAGTTAAGGCACGACTTGGAGGGCCATGGCCATGGGACGTCTGACCCGCGTTCTGATCGCCTTGACCCGTTGGGGGCTGGGGCTCTGCGCCCTGTTCGCGGTGCTGGTGGCGCTGTATGTCAGCCTCGGCCGGCAATTGACCCCCCTGGTGGCCGAGTACCGTGCCGACGCCGAGATCAAGGCCGAGCAGGCCCTGGGCCTGCCGGTACATATCGGTGCCCTGGAAGGTCGTTGGAGCGGCCTGGCGCCAGTGTTGCAGGTACGTGACCTGCAACTGGGCGAGGACGCCGCGGCCTTGCGCCTGGACGACGTCAAGGTGGTGCCGGACCTGTGGGCCAGCCTCAAGGCGCGCGAGCTGCGCCTGGCGAACGTCCAGCTCGGCGGCCTGCAACTGATCCTGCGCGAGGACGAACAGGGCGCCTGGGTGCTCGAAGGCCTGCCACGCAAGGATGACACCCCGACGGATCCGGCGCAGGTCCTGCGCAGCCTGGGGCAACTGGGCCGCATCGATGTGTTCGACAGCCAGGTCACCCTCCACCCTTGGCAACGCGACCCCTTGACCCTCACCTACGTCAGTGCGGGCTTGCGCGCCGGCGCCTCGCGCCAGGTGCTGGACCTGCGGGCCACTCTGCCCGATGGCCAGCCCCTGGCCGCCAGCCTGCGTGGTCGTGCCGTACCCGGCAACTGGCGCGACAGTCGGCTCGAGGCCTACCTGAGCCTGCCGCAAAGCGACTGGGCCCGCTGGTTGCCGCCGCGCCTGCTGGGGCCGTGGCAGGCCACGACGCTGCGCGCCGGTGGCGAGTTCTGGATCGATTGGAACAAAGGACAACTGCAGCGCGCGGTGGCCCGCCTCAATGCACCGCAGTTGCAGGGCGCCCACGTCGGGCGTAAGGCCGTCACCCTCGACAACCTTGCCCTGAACGCCTGGCTTCGGCGGGGCAAGGACGGCTTCGACGTCACCGTGGACTCGCTCGCGGCCAGCATCGGCGAGACCCGCTGGGAAACCCACCTGCAACTGCAACAACGGTCAGGCACTGATCCGAGCCAGGAAAACTGGCAGGTCCAGGCCGATCGCCTCGACCTGACGCCGCTGACACCGCTGGTCGACGCCCTGGCACCGTTGCCGGACAACGTCATGACCGTGGTCGATGCCCTCAAGGTGACCGGTGCCCTGCGCAACGTGCGCCTGGACATCCGCCCCAAGGCCGAGGGCGACCAGCGTCTGAGCTTCGCCGCCAACCTGGAGAAGGTCGGTTTCGACGCCTATCACGGGGCGCCGGCGGCCGGCAACGTGAACGGCAGCATCAGCGGCGACCTCGGACACGGCGAGCTGCGCTTGGATACCGACGCCTTCATGCTGCACCTGTACCCGATCTTCGCCAAACCCTGGCACTACCAGAAGGCCAACGCCCGGCTCACCTGGCAACTGGACAAGGACGGCTTCACCCTGGTTGCGCCGTATATCAAGGTGCTGGGGGAGGAGGGCAAGATTGCCGCCGACTTCCTCATCCGCCTACTGTTCGAGGAAGGGCGCGAGGACTACATGGACCTGCGCGTGGGCCTGACCGAAGGCGACGGGCGCTACACCGCCAAGTACCTGCCCGAGGTGCTCAGCCCGGCAGTCGACGAGTGGCTGCGCAGCGCTATCGTCAAGGGCACCGTCGACGAAGGCTACTTCCAGTACCAGGGTTCGCTGAACCATGGTGCGCCGCCGCAGGCGCGCAGCATCAGCCTGTTCTTCAAGGTGCGCGATGCGTCACTGGACTTCCAGCCTGGCTGGCCGCAGGTGCAGCAGGTCGATGGCGATGTCTACATCGAGGACAGCGGCGTGCGCATCAAGGCCAAGCGTGGCTTGCTGCTCGACACCCAGGTCAGCGACGTCAGCGTCGACATCCCCCATGTCGAAGGCGACCAGCACAGCCACCTGTACCTGGAGGGCGACTTCGATGGCCATCTGGGCGATGGCCTGAAGATCCTCCAGCAAGCGCCGATCGGTACCGGCGAGATCTTCGCCGGTTGGGAAGGCGAGGGGCCGCTCAAGGGCAAGGTCAAGCTCGACATTCCCCTGGCCCATGGCCTGCATCCCAAGGTGCGGGTGGACTTCGCCACCGCCAATGCCCGCCTCAAGGTGGCGCCGCCGACCCTGGAACTGAGCCGTCTGAAGGGCGACTTCAGCTTCGACCTGGACAAGGGCCTGAGTGGCAAGGGCATCAGCCTGCAGGCATTCGGCAAGCCGGTCACCGCGCAGATCGTCGCCGAAGGCCGGCCCGGTCAGATGCAGACCCGTATCGATGCCAGCGGCCAGGTGGCGCTCAAGACGTTGACCGACTGGTTGCAGTTCGGGCAGCCGCTGCCGGCCTCGGGTGACCTGCCATACCGCTTGCAACTGAGCCTCGGCGCCCGCGACAACCGGTTGACGGTCAACTCCACGCTCAAGGGCCTGGCCATCGACCTGCCGGCACCGTTCGGCAAGGCTGCGGCGGGCACCCGTGACAGCCGCTTCAGCATGACCCTGCAGGGCGAGGAGCGACGCTTCGACGCCGGTTATGCCGACCTGGCCCGTCTGGCCTATGCCGCGCCGGCCGACAAGCTGGCCCAGGGCCGTGGCGAACTGTTGCTCGGCAGCGGCAATGCGCTGCTGCCCCCCGGCCAGGGCCTGCGCGTGCGTGGCCGGCTCGAAAGCCTGGACGTGGCGCCCTGGCAGCAGCAACTGGAGCGCTTCGCCGGCCAGGCGCCGGGTGACAATGCCCGACAGAACCTGCTGGGTGTCGACCTGAGCATCGGTCAACTGAAGGCCTTCGGCCTGGACCTGAACCAGGCTGTGGTTCGCCTGGCCCGGGGCAGCGCGGCCTGGGACCTGCGGCTGGACAGCCGGGAGGTCATCGGCAATGCCCGCATCCCGGACGCCAAGGCCGCGCCCATGAGCGTGCGCCTGCAGACCCTGCGCCTGCCCGCGGCCAACCCGGCCCAGGTCCAGGCCGAGGATGCGCCTGACCCATTGGCTTCCTTCGATCCGCGCAAGGCGCCGTCCCTCGACCTGACCATCGACAAGTTGTTCCGCGGCGACGACCTGTACGGCCGCGCAGCGGTGAAGCTGCGGCCGACCGCGCGTGGCGTTTCGCTGAACGATATCGACCTCGACCTCAAGGGCCTGCGCATCGGCGGTAGCGGTGGCTGGGAGGGCGAGCCGGGGCGTAGCGCCAGCTGGTACAAGGGGCGCCTGGAGGGCAAGAACCTTGCCGAGGTGCTCAAGGGCTGGGGCTTTGCCCCGACCGTCACCAGCCGTGACTTCCGCCTCGACGTGGATGGCCGCTGGCCGGGCTCGCCAGCCTGGGTCGGTCTCCAGCGCTTCTCCGGCAGCCTCGACGCGGCCCTGCGTAGTGGCCAGTTCATAGAGGTGGAGGGCAGTGCCCAGGCCCTGCGGGTGTTCGGCCTGCTCAATTTCAACTCCATCGGCCGCCGCCTGCGCCTGGACTTCTCCGACCTGTTCGACAAGGGCCTGGCCTACGATCGGCTCAAGGGCCTGCTGGTGGCCAGCAATGGGGTCTACGTGACCCGTGAGCCGATCACCATCACCGGGCCATCGAGCAATTTCGAACTCGACGGCACCCTGGACATGGTCCGCGACCGGGTCGATGCCAACCTGCAGGTGACCCTGCCGGTGACCAACAACCTGCCCCTGGCCGCACTGATCGTCGGGGCGCCGGCAGTCGGTGGCGCGCTGTTTCTGGTCGACCGCCTGATCGGCGATCGCGTGGCCCGCTTCGCCAGCGTGCACTACCGCATCGAGGGCCCATGGAAAGAGCCTAGAATCACATTTGTGAAACCTTTCGAGAAACGTCAATGAAGTCAGCGGTCATCCAGATGGTCAGCCAGGACGATGTGCTGGCCAACCTGCAACGTGCCACGGCGCTGCTGGAGCAGGCTGCCTTCGGCGGCGCCAGGTTGGCAGTGCTGCCGGAGAACTTCGCCTCCATGGGCCGGCGCGATGCGGCCGCGATAGGCCGGGCCGAGGCCATGGGCGAGGGGCCGATCCTGCCATGGTTGAAACGCACGGCTCGCGACCTCAGGTTATGGATTGTCGCCGGTACCTTGCCGTTACCGCCGGTCGGCCAGCCCGATGCCAAGGCCCACGCCTGCTCGCTGCTGGTCGACGAGCATGGCGAGCTGGCGGCGCGCTACGACAAGCTGCACCTGTTCGACGTGGATGTCGCGGACAGCCGTGGCCGTTACCGGGAGTCCGACGACTATGCCCATGGCGGCCAGGTGGTCGTCGCCGACACCCCGGTGGGGCGTCTGGGCCTCTCGGTGTGCTACGACCTGCGTTTCCCCGAGCTGTACAGCGCCCTGCGCGCTGCCGGGGCAGAGCTGATCAGTGCGCCCTCGGCCTTCACCGCGGTGACCGGCGCGGCCCACTGGGAGGTGCTGATCCGCGCCCGGGCCATCGAAACTCAGTGCTACCTGCTGGCCGCGGCCCAGGGCGGCACCCATCCAGGGCCGCGGGAAACCCACGGCCATGCGGCGATCATCGACCCTTGGGGGCGGATCGTCGCCGAACAGGCGCGCGGCGAAGGCGTTTTGCTGGCCGAGCGCGATATCGATGAACAGGCGTCCATACGGGCGCGAATGCCGGTCGCCTTGCACCGGCGCTTTTTCTCGCAGGACGCCTTGCGGCCTGCGCACACCTCGGAGTGACTATGAGCCAGATGTTATCCACCGTCAGCGAGCAGCTCCTGGCCCCGGGCGGACTGACCCTGGACAGCCTGCAGGCTGTGCTGGGCGAGTTGGCCGGCCCCGGTATCGACGCCGCCGACCTGTATTTCCAGGGCCAGATCTCGGAAACCTGGGCCCTGGAGGACGGCATCGTCAAGGAAGGCAGTTTCAACCTCGACCAGGGCGTGGGCGTGCGAGCCCAGTCTGGCGAGAAGACCGGCTTCGCCTACAGCAATGCGATCAACCTCGAGGCCCTGACCTCGGCGGCCCGTGCTGCCCGCTCGATTTCCCGTGCCGGCCAGGAGGGGCGTGTGCAGGCGTTTCGCAGCCAGGAGGTGACGCCCCTGTATGCCGCGGACAACCCCCTGGACGTGCTGAGCAGGGCGGAAAAGGTCGAGCTGCTCAAGCGTGTCGATGCTGCCACCCGGGCCCTGGACCCAAGGATCCAGCAGGTCACCGTGAGCATGGCCGGGGTCTGGGAGCGCATCCTGGTGGCTGCCGCCGATGGCAGTCTGGCCGCCGACGTGCGTCCGCTGGTGCGCTTCAACGTCAGCGTGATCGTCGAGCAGAACGGCCGGCGCGAGCGAGGTGGCCAGGGTGGCGGCGGGCGTACCGACTATCGCTATTTCACCGAGGAGCGGGTCATGGGCTATGCCCGAGAGGCGCTGCGCCAGGCGCTGGTCAACCTCGAGGCCAAGCCGGCACCGGCGGGTACCTTGCCGGTGGTGCTCGGCCCGGGCTGGTCCGGCGTGCTGTTGCACGAGGCGGTGGGGCATGGCCTGGAAGGCGACTTCAACCGCAAGGGCAGCTCGGCCTACAGCGGGCGCATCGGTGAAAAGGTAGCGTCGACGCTGTGCACCATCGTCGACGATGGCACCTTGGAAGGCCGCCGTGGTTCGCTGAGCGTCGATGACGAAGGGACGCCGACGGAATGCACCACGCTGATCGAGAACGGCATCCTCAAGGGCTACATGCAGGACAAGCTCAATGCCCGGCTGATGGGCATGGCCGTCACCGGCAACGGGCGCCGCGAGTCCTACGCGCACCTGCCGATGCCGCGCATGACCAACACCTACATGCGGGCCGGAGACAGCGATCCGCAGGAGATCATCGCTTCGGTGAAGAAAGGCCTGTATTGCGCCAACCTCGGCGGTGGGCAGGTGGACATCACCAGCGGCAAGTTCGTGTTCTCCACCAGCGAGGCCTACCTGATCGAGGACGGCAAGATCACCGCGCCAGTCAAGGGCGCGACCCTGATCGGCAACGGCCCGGAGGCCATGAGCCGAGTGTCGATGGTCGGCAACGACCTGGCCTTGGACAGTGGTGTGGGAACCTGTGGCAAGGATGGGCAATCGGTGCCGGTCGGCGTTGGCCAACCGACCCTGAAACTCGATGCCATCACGGTGGGTGGTACGGGAGCGTGAAAAAGTCGGGGCCGCCATGCAGTCCTTTCGCGACACGCAGCCGTTCCCGCGAGGGGCTGCGTGACAGCCCCGAGACGGGCCTCAGCGCAGGCCGCGCTGGGTTTCGTCGAGGTCGCGGATGTACTTGAAGACCTTGCGCGCGGCGGCAGGCGGCTTGTTCCGCGCCTTCTCGTGCTGGGCATGGCGGATCAGCGAGCGCAGGTGCTGGCGATCGGCCTCGGGGTACTCGTTGATGAAGCGCTCGAGGTCTTCATCGGTGCCATCGACCAGTCGGTCGCGCCAGCGCTCGAGGTTGTGGAAACGTTCGTTGTACTGGCGGCTCGAGCTGTCGATCTGCTCGAGCACGGCATGAATGGCGTCGAGGTCCTGGTCGCGCATCAGCTTGCCGACGAACGACATGTGGCGTTTGCGGGCGCCATGCGCGGTGTGCTTGACGGACTCGGCCAGCGCCTTGCGCAGCCCATCGGTCAAGGGCAGGCGCGCCAGGGTGTCGGCCTTGAGCGTGGTGAGACGCTCGCCGAGCTCGACCAGCGCGTGCAGTTCGCGCTTGATCTGGGTTTTGCTTTTTTCGCCGTCGAAGGCGTCGTCGTAAGAATCAACCATGGTGGCAGTCCGCTGGAAAACGCCGCCATGATAACCAGTCGGGGGCCGCTTGTCCGGTCCGGTCGTAGAATGACCCAAGCCGTACGCAGAATTTTGAGTGGAGAGAACCATGAGTGCAGTCCAGAGCGTAGGCCCCAAGGACCTGCCGGCGTTGCAGGAACAGGTCGAAGCGATCATCGCCGAAGCGCGCCGCCAGGGTGCCAGCGCCTGCGAGGTGGCGGTGTCGCTGGAGCAGGGCCTGTCCACCACGGTACGTCAGCGTGAAGTCGAAACGGTCGAGTTCAATCGCGACCAGGGCTTTGGCATCACCCTGTATGTCGGCCAGCGCAAAGGTTCGGCCAGTACCTCGGCGAGCGGCCCGGAGGCGATCCGCGAGACCGTGGCCGCCGCCCTGGCCATCGCCCAGCATACGTCCGAGGATGATTGCGCGGGGCTGGCCGACGCGGCGCTGATGGCCCGGGATATCCCCGACCTCGACCTTTACCACGACTGGGACATCAGCCCCGAGCAGGCCATCGAGAAGGCGCTGGCCTGCGAGGCGGCGGCTTTCGAGGCCGACCCACGCATCCGCAACGCCGACGGTACCACCCTCAATACCCACCAGGGTTGTCGGGTGTATGGCAACAGCCATGGCTTCATCGGCGGCTATGCCTCCACCCGCCATAGCCTCAGTTGCGTGATGATCGCCGAGGGCGAGGGGCAAATGCAGCGTGACTATTGGTACGACGTCAATCGCCAGGGCCACTTGCTGGCCGACCCGCGCAGCATCGGCCAGCGTGCCGCCCAGCGCGCCGCCAGCCGCCTTGGCGCGCGTCCGGTGCCGACCTGCGAGGTGCCGGTGCTGTTTTCCGCCGAGCTGGCGGGCGGCCTGTTCGGCAGCTTCCTGTCGGCCATTTCCGGCGGCAACCTGTACCGCAAGTCGTCGTTCCTCGACGGTGCCATCGGCCAGCGCCTGTTCCCGACCTGGCTGACCATCGACGAGCGTCCGCACCTGCCGCGGGCCCTGGGCAGCGCCGCGTTCGATGGTGACGGCCTGGCGACCTATGCCAAGCCGTTCGTCGACAAAGGTGAGTTGGTGTCCTACCTCCTCGGGACCTATTCGGGCCGCAAGCTGGGCCTGCCGAGCACGGCCAATGCCGGCGGTGTGCACAACCTGTTCGTCAGCCATGGTGTGGAGGACCAGGCGGCGTTGATCCGGCGCATGGGCCGAGGCCTGCTGGTGACCGAACTGATGGGCCATGGGCTGAACATGGTGACGGGTGACTACTCGCGCGGCGCGGCGGGCTTCTGGGTGGAAGATGGCGAGATCCGCTTCCCGGTCCAGGAAGTGACGATCGCCGGTAACATGAAGGACATGTTCCAGCAAATCGTCGCCATTGGCAGTGATATCGAAACCCGCAGCAACATCCACAGCGGCTCGGTGCTGATCGAGCGGATGACCGTGGCGGGTAGCTGAACCTCAAGCCGTGTGATGTCAATTGGGGCTGCCTAGCAGCCCCTTCATTGGGCACATTCGAATAAGCATCATCACGTCGTCGCGCCGATTTTTCACGGCGCGCGAGGCGTTGGTTTTCGCCTTGCTCTTGAAGTGATTCTATTTATCACTTAATAATGAATATCATTATCCAGTAACCCGGCGATGATGTTCATGAAACCCGTCCTCCACGAACTGCCCTACCTGGAAAACTGGCGCTGGCTCAGCCGGCGCATCCGCTGTGCCCTCGAACCCGACGAGCCCCGGCTGATCGATCACTACCTGGCCGAAGGCCGCTACCTGGTGTGCTGTACCGAAACCTCGCCCTGGACGGTGGCCCTGACCTCGTTCCGCCTGCTCCTGGATACCGCCTGCGACCGCATGCTGCCCTGGCACTGGCGTTGCCTGTGCCTGGACCAGGCCTGGCGTCCGTTGCTCGACCTGCGCAACCTCGACCGTCGCGAACAGAACCAACGCTGGCAGCCCTACGCCTTGCAACTGGCCAATTGCGTGCTGCTGCCTTCGATTTCTCCCGATGAACTGATGCAAGGACTTGATGATGAGTGATACCCGTATCGAGCGTGACAGCATGGGCGAACTGCAGGTGCCGGCCCAGGCGCTGTACGGTGCCCAGACCCAGCGCGCGGTCGACAACTTCCCGATCAGCGGCCAGCGCATGCCGGCCCAGTTCATCCGCGCGCTGCTGCTGGCCAAGGCCGCGGCGGCCAAGGCCAACGTCGAGCTGGAGCAATTGAGCGCCGAGCAGGGCGCAGCCATCGTCGAGGCGGTGGAGCAACTGCTGGCCGAGGATTTCATCCGGCACTTCCCGGTGGATGTGTACCAGACCGGCTCGGGCACCAGCTCGAACATGAACGCCAACGAGGTGATCGCCACCCTGGCCAGCCGCGTGCTGGGCGACAAGGTCAATGCCAACGACCACGTCAATTGCGGTCAGAGCAGCAACGACATCATCCCCACCACCATCCACGTGAGCGCCGCGCTGGCCCTGCACGAGCAACTGCTACCGGCGTTGCGTCACCTGGTCCAGGTGATCGAAGCCAAGGCTGACCAGGTGCATGCCTACGTCAAGACCGGCCGCACCCACCTGATGGACGCCATGCCGGTGCGCATGAGCCAGGTCCTCGGTGGCTGGGCTGCCCAGGTCAAGGCTGCCCAGGCGCATATCGAGGCGACTTTGCCGAGCCTGCAATCGCTGGCCCAGGGCGGTACCGCAGTGGGCACCGGGATCAATGCCCATCCGCAGTTCGCCGCGGGCTTCGCCCGCCAGCTCAGCGCGCTGACCCAGGTCGAGTTCACCCCCGCTGACAACCTGTTCGCCCTGATCGGCTCCCAGGATACCGCCGTGGCCCTGTCCGGCCAGCTCAAGACCACTGCCGTGGCCTTGATGAAGATCGCCAACGACCTGCGTTGGATGAACTCCGGCCCCCTGGCCGGCCTCGGCGAAATCGAGCTGCAGGCCCTGCAGCCGGGCTCCTCGATCATGCCGGGCAAGGTCAACCCGGTGATCCCGGAGGCCACTGCCATGGTCGCCGCCCAGGTGATCGGCAACGACGCGACCATCGCCGTGGCCGGGCAGTCGGGCAACTTCGAGCTCAACGTGATGTTGCCGGTCATCGCTTGCAACCTGCTCGAGAGCATCGAACTGATGGCCAACGCCAGCCGCCTGCTCGCCGACAAGGCCATCGCCAGCTTCAAGGTCAACGAGGCCAAGCTCAAGGAGGCGCTGTCGCGCAACCCGATCCTGGTCACCGCGCTGAACCCGATCATCGGCTACCTGAAGGCCGCCGAGATCGCCAAGACTGCCTACAAGCAGGGGCGCCCGATTATCGACGTGGCGCTGGAGCACACTGACCTGTCGCGCGACCAGTTGGAGGCGCTGCTGGACCCTGAAAAACTCACCGCCGGCGGTATTTGATCCAGCACCGCCCAGGAGACACGTCATGCAGCACTGGAAACGCACCACGGAAACCGCCAACCGCCTGTTCGAACAGGGCGAGCTGGTCGATGCCCGGGAACACTACCTGCAGGCCCTGGCGCTGGCCCAGGTGTTGTTCGAGCGCTGGCATGACGTGGACGAAGCGGTGGCTGCGTTCGTCATCGCCCACCACAACCTGGCCGACCTGCACTTGCGCCTGAACCAGCCTCATGAGAGCGCCGACTACCTGTGCGCCGCCCACCAGCGCTTGCTTCAGGCCAGCCAGGACCCGCGCCTGCCCCAGGCCCTGCGCGAGGCGGCGTTGCGCCACAGCGGCCGGACCTACACCGAGTTGCTGGGGTTCATCGCCGAATACGGCCAGTACCCGCGTACCGAGCGCCTGCTCGATCGCCATGCGCCAGGGGCGAGCGAGCTGGCCGCCCAGCGCGAACCGATTCATCGTTCACACGCCTACGGAATCCATTGACATGCCCCATACCTTGCCTGCGTTGCCTTATGCCTACGATGCGCTGGAGCCGCATATCGATACCCAGACCATGGAGATCCACCACACCAAGCACCACCAGACCTACATCAACAACCTCAACGCCGCCATCGAAGGCACCGAATGGGCCGAATGGCCGGTCGAGAAGCTGGTGGGCGCGGTCAAGCAACTGCCCGAGCAACTGCAAGGCGCGGTGGTCAACCAGGGCGGCGGCCATGCTAACCACACCTTGTTCTGGACTGTGATGTCGCCCAAGGGCGGTGGCCAGCCCCAGGGCCAGGTGGCCAAGGCCATCGACGAGCAACTGGGTGGCTTCGAGGCCTTCAAGGAGGCTTTCACCAAGGCTGCGCTGACCCGCTTCGGCAGCGGCTGGGCCTGGCTCAGCGTGACCCCGGCCAAGACCCTGGTGGTGGAGAGCAGCGGTAACCAGGACAGCCCCTTGATGCACGGCAACACGCCGATCCTCGGCCTGGACGTCTGGGAGCATGCCTATTACCTGAAGTACCAGAACCGTCGTCCGGAATACATCGGTGCGTTCTACAACGTCATCGATTGGGCTGAAGTCGAACGCCGCTACCTTGAAGCCCTGAAGTGAGTCGAACCGGTATGCGCTCGGAGGTGATGTCTGTCAGCAGTGTGCGCCTGTTTCGGCTGGCGCTGGGCACCTTGCTGTTGTTGGTCGGCACTGCGTTGCTGGTGGCGCGCGGCATCGCCTGGCTGGACCTCGAGCCGCGCATGCTGCGCGCCCTCGAGGGCGGAGCGCTGTGTGCCTTGGGCACGGCGCTGGGCGCGGTGCCGGTACTGGTCATCCGCAACATGCCGGTGGCCCTGGCCGACACCCTGCTGGGCTTCGGCGCTGGGGTGATGCTGGCGGCCACGGCGTTTTCCCTGATCATCCCCGGGCTGGATGCGGCCCAGGCCATTGGCTTCAGCCCTTGGGGCGCCGGTGGGCTGATCAGCTTCGGCCTGTTGTTCGGTGCCCTGTGCCTGTTCCTGGTCGACCTCAAGGTGTCGGGCGCCTCGCCGGAGGCTTTGGTCGGTGGCGAGAACAAGCCGGTGATCGCCGCACGGATCTGGCTGTTCGTCATTGCCATCATCGCGCACAACATCCCGGAAGGCATGGCCATCGGTGTGTCGGCTGGCGGCGGCATGGCCGATGCCGACAGCCTGGCCATGGGTATCGCCCTGCAGGACGTACCCGAGGGCTTGGTGATCGCCCTGGTGCTGGCGGGGGCGGGGATGCCACGTTTCAAGGCGTTCCTGATCGGGGCCGCTTCCGGGTTGGTCGAGCCGCTGGCGGCGGTGGTGTGCGCCTGGCTGGTGAACATCGCCGAGCTACTGCTGCCACTGGGCCTGGCCTGCGCGGCGGGGGCCATGCTGTTGGTGGTGACCCAGGAGATCATCCCTGAGTCTCGCAGCAACGGCCATCATCGCTTGGCCAGCCTGGGGCTGTGCGTCGGCTTCTGCCTGATGATGGTGATGGATACGGCGATGTCGTGAGCATGGCGAAGGTGGGGAGTACCTTTTATTGCTTATGCCGTTGGCTCAGGCATAGATCACTTCCACGCGTCCTTCACGACGTGTGCGCGGGGCGGCCTTGATGACAATTTGTATATCCCGCCCCAGGCGCGCCAGGCACTCGATCATCTTCGTTTCGCTGATGCCGCGGAATAGACGGCGCGATAGGTGTTGTTGCCATGATCTTCCACGACTTCGAGCCTGAGAAGCCTTTCAAGGCCTTCGTTTGCGGATGCCTGCCTCCCTCCTGCGCCAAGTGCGGGGCAAAACCGAAGACATCTTGGACATCGGCGGGGCGTTTCTGAATATCTTTCCTACTGCTGCCGACCCAATACAAAGGCTTGATTTGCTTGTGTGGTTCCATGGGATCGCCTTCAATCCATACCGATATAGGTAAGGCAATCGAACAGAACCTGCTCCTGACAATTGGCAGGAGATGTTGCGCAAAGGTTCGAGGGAATCCCGGGGGCTATTCGCCTTCGTCGAAGCGATTGTTGATCAGTGCCACCAATGCATCCATGGCCGCGTCATCCTGCTCGCCCTCGGTGTGCAGGTGGACCTGGGTACCCTTGCCAGCGGCGAGCATCATCACCGCCATGATGCTCTTGCCATCCACCAGCTTGTCCGGTGCGCGGCCCACCCTGATCTGGCAGGGGAAGCGCCCGGCCACGCCGACGAACTTGGCGGCCGCCCGGGCATGCAGACCCAGCTTGTTGATGATGGTGATTTCGCGGGCGGGCATCGTGGTGCGGGTCCTGTGGGCTAGAGGTCGCGGTGGCGGACCTGGACGTTTTTCAGGGATTGCTGCAACTGCTGGCCCAGCCGTTCGGTCAGGTACACCGAGCGGTGGTGACCACCGGTGCAGCCGATGGCGATGGTGACATAGGCGCGGTTGCTGGCGGCGAAGCGTGGCAGCCACTTGAGCAGGTAGCTGGAGATGTCCTGGAACATCTCCTCGACATCCGGCTGGGCGTCGAGGTAGTCGATCACTGGCTGCTCCAGGCCGGAGTGCTCACGCAGTTCCGGCTTCCAGTAGGGATTGGGCAGGCAGCGCACATCGAACACCAGGTCGGCATCCACAGGCATGCCGCGCTTGAAGCCGAAGGACTCGACCAGGAAGGCGGTACCGGGCTCAGGCTGGTTGAGCAGGCGCAGCTTGATCGAGTCGCGCAACTGGTAGAGGTTGAGGCTGGTGGTGTCGATCTTCAGGTCCGCCAGGTCGGCGATCGGGCCGAGCAGTTCGCTCTCGACGCGGATCGCCTCGGCCAGGGAGCGATCGGCGTTGGTCAGCGGGTGGCGCCGGCGGGTCTCGGAGAAGCGCTTGAGCAGGGTCTCCTCGTCCGCATCCAGGTACAGCACGTCGCACTGGATATGCCGGGCACGCGCCTCCTCGAGCAATTCGGGGAATCGCGACAGATGGCTGGGCAGGTTGCGTGCATCGATGGAGACGGCGACCTTCGGTTGCAGCATCTCGGTATTGACCAGCGCATTTTCCGCCAATTGCGGCAACAACCCGGCAGGCAGGTTGTCGATGCAGTAGTAGCCGTTGTCTTCCAGCACGTCGAGGGCGGTACTCTTGCCGGAGCCGGACCGGCCGCTGACGATGATCAGGCGCATGTTCAGTGCTCGTTCTGTGCGTCCAGGACTACCTGGTACAGGGCCTCGCTGCTGTCGGCGGCACGCAGGCGATCGCGGACCTCCTTGCGATCGAGCATGCTGGCGATCTGGCGCAGCAGTTCAAGGTGGGCATCGGTGGCGGCTTCCGGTACCAGCAGGACGAACAGCAGGTCCACGGGAGCGCCGTCGATGGCGTCGTAGTCGATGGGGGCATCCAGGTGCAGCAGGGCGCTGACCGGTGCGGTGCAGCCTTCGAGCCGGCAGTGGGGAATGGCGATGCCATTGCCGAAACCGGTGGAGCCCAGCTTCTCGCGGGCGACCAGTTTCTCGAATACGTCTTCCATTTCCAGTTCGGTCACGTCCCTGGCGATCAGGGTGGCGATTTCCTGGAGCACACGCTTCTTGCTGCCGCCCGGCACGTTCACGAGGGAACGGCCGGGGGTCAGGATGGTTTCAAGTCGGATCATGGATGAGGGGGATCAGCGGGCGGCTGCACCTTGCAGCAGGCTTTGCTGTTTTTCCTTGTGTTTTTTCAGTTGGCGGTCGAGCTTGTCAGCCAGGGCGTCGATCGCTGCATACATGTCTTTGTCTTCGGCGTTTGCAACCACTTCGCCGCCGGGAATCTGCAGGGTCGCCTCGACCTTCTGCTGCAACTTCTCGACTGTCAGGATGACCTGCACGTTGGTGATCTTGTCGAAGTGGCCCTCCACGCGAGCGAGCTTCTCGAGTACGTACTCACGCAGCGGCTGGGTGACTTCTACATGGTGTCCACTGATGTTGACTTGCATACAGCTTCTCCTTTGTTGCCCGTGCATAAAGGGCAGGTATTGCACCTGCCACTGAAACGCTATGGCACAGCCAGGGGCTACATCAGTCGCTTGCGTTCGCTCGACGGTGCGATGCCGAGGGACTCACGATACTTGGCGACGGTGCGACGGGCTACCTGGATGCCTTGTGCCTCCAGTAAACCAGCGATCTTGCTGTCACTCAATGGCTTTTTCTGATTTTCCGCCGCAACCAGTTTCTTGATGATCGCACGGATCGCCGTGGACGAGCATTCGCCGCCTTCGGCGGTGCTCACATGGCTCGAGAAAAAGTATTTCAGTTCGTAGATGCCACGGGGCGTGTGCATGTATTTCTGCGTCGTGACCCGGGAAATGGTCGATTCGTGCATGCCCACCGCCTCGGCGATGTCGTGCAGGACCAGCGGCTTCATCGCCTCGTCGCCATGGTCGAGGAAGCCACGCTGGTGCTCGACGATCTGGGTGGCGACCTTCATCAGCGTCTCGTTGCGGCTCTGCAGGCTCTTGATGAACCAGCGCGCCTCCTGCAACTGGTTGCGCATGAAGGTGTTGTCGGCGCTGGTGTCGGCGCGGCGGACGAACCCGGCATACTGTGGATTGACCCGCAGGCGCGGGATCGCTTCCTGGTTCAGTTCCACCAGCCAGCGGTCGTTGTCCTTGCGCACGATGACATCGGGGACCACGTACTCCGGCTCGCTCGACTCGATCTGCGAGCCCGGGCGCGGATTGAGGCTCTGCACCAGCTCGATGACCTGGCGCAGTTCGTCTTCCTTGAGCTTCATGCGGCGCATCAGCTGGCTGTAGTCGCGGCTGCCGAGCAGGTCGATGAAGTCGGTGACCAGGCGCTGGGCTTCGGCCATCCACGGCGTGCTGGCTGGCAGTTGGCGCAGTTGCAGCAGCAGGCATTCGCCCAGGTTGCGTGCGCCGATGCCGGCGGGCTCGAATTGCTGGATACGGTGCAGCACCGCCTCGACTTCATCCAGCTCGATATCCAGCTCTGGCTCGAAGCCGGCGCAGATTTCCTCGAGGCTGTCTTCCAGGTAGCCCTGGCCGTTGATGCTGTCGATGAGGGTGACGGCGATCAGGCGGTCGGTGTCGGACATCGGCGCCAGGTTCAGTTGCCACAGCAGGTGGCTTTGCAGGCTCTCGCCGATCGACGTGCGGGTGGTGAAGTCCCACTCGTCGTCATCGCTGCTGGGCAGGCTGCTGGCGCTGGTCTGGTAGATGTCCTCCCAGGCCGTGTCCACCGGCAGCTCGTTGGGGATGCGCTCGTTCCATTCGCCATCCTCCAGGTTGTCGGCACTGGCCGTGCTTTCCTGGAAACTGCTGTCCTGGGGTTCGCTGGCCGGTTTGCTCTCGGCGTTGTCGGCCATCGGGTCGCTGTTGTCGAAGTCGTCGCCGTCTTCCTGACGTTCGAGCATCGGGTTGGACTCCAGCGCTTCCTGGATTTCCTGCTGAAGGTCCAGGGTGGAGAGCTGAAGCAGACGGATAGCCTGTTGCAACTGCGGGGTCATCGTCAGTTGCTGGCCCATTTTTAGGACGAGCGATGGTTTCATGGCAGGGGCTAAATACCTTGTTCGCCGGCGCACATGCGCCATCCACTACAGAGAGGGCGCCGGGGCGCCAACTTCAAGCAAGTTTTATGCCTTAAATTGTAGCGTTTGCCTAGAGCACTGTATCACTTAAGCCCTTCTCGGGCGCCTGTGCCAGTGCTCCGGGCAGACTCCTAGCGTTAGAGCCGGAACTCGTGGCCCAGGTAAACCTCCTTGACCAGGTCGTTGGCCAGGATGGTCTCGGCGTCGCCTTCGGCGATCAGCTGGCCATCATTGACGATGTAGGCGGTTTCGCAGATATCAAGGGTTTCGCGCACGTTGTGGTCGGTGATCAGCACGCCGATGCCCTTGGCCTTGAGGTGGTGGATGATCTGCTTGATATCGCCTACGGAAATCGGGTCGACACCGGCGAAGGGTTCGTCCAGCAGGATGAACTTCGGCGCGGTGGCCAACGCACGGGCGATCTCGACACGGCGGCGTTCGCCACCGGAGAGGCTCATGCCGAGGTTGTCGCGGATGTGGCTGATGTGGAACTCCTGCAGCAGGCTTTCCAGTTCCTTGCGTCGGCCGTCACGGTCCAGATCCTTGCGGGTCTCGAGGATGGCCATGATGTTGTCGGCCACCGACAGTTTGCGAAAGATCGAGGCTTCCTGCGGCAGGTAGCCGATACCGGCACGGGCGCGGCCGTGCATGGGCTGGTGGCTGACGTCGAGGCTGTCGATCAGCACGCGGCCCTGGTCGGCCTGGACCAGCCCGACGATCATGTAGAAGCAGGTGGTCTTGCCGGCGCCATTGGGACCGAGCAGGCCGACGATCTGGCCGCTGTCGATCGACAGGCTGACGTCGCGGACGACCTGGCGGCCCTTGTAGCTCTTGGCCAGGTGCTGGGCTTTGAGGGTTGCCATCTGATTTACTCGGCCTTCTTCTTCGGCTGGATCACCATGTCGATGCGCTGACGCGGCGAGGTCACGTTGCCACCGCGACCGGCGGTAGCCACCTGGGTCTTGGTGTTGTAGACGATCTTCTCGCCCTCGGTGGTGTTGCCTTCGTTCTCGACCTTGGCGCGGTCGGTGAGGATCACCATGTCCTTCAGCGCCTGGTACTGGATGGTCACGGCCCAGCCCTTCATCTTGTCGGGCTTGGCGGCGCTCTGCTGCTGCTCGAAGTAGGCCAGGTTGCCCACCGAGGTGACCACGTCGATATCGCCGGAGGCGGCGCGGGTGATGGTCACGGTATTGCCTTTGATCATCATCGAGCCCTGGGTGATGATCACGTCGCCGGTGTAGGTGGCAACGCCCTGCTTGTCATCCAGGTGGGCGTTGTCGGCCTGGATGCGGATGGGCTGGTCACGGTCGTTCGGCAGGGCCAAGGCGCTCGCGCTTCCCAGTGCCGCGCCCAGGCTGAGCAGAAGGGGGAGGGTTTTAACGAGCCTCATACTGTCCTCTTACGTTGGACAGCAGGTCCATCCTGCCGTCTTTCAGATACGCTTTCATTCCTTTGCCCGTGGTCGTGCCACCGGCGCCGTCGATTCTAACGGCTTGCTCGGTCTGCGCATATTGCTTCTGCGGGAACACGGTCATGCGGGTAGTGGTGATGATGGTATCGCGTTGTTTCGCGTCGGTACGGGCAACGCGGACCTTGTCGATCAGCTCGACCTCGCTACCGTCCGGGTTGACCTCGGCGCGTTCACTCTGTACGTGCCAGGGATACGGGGTGCCCCGATACAGGTGCAGGTCGGGCTTGGTCACCAGGGTCACTTCGCTGGCCTTCAGGTGCTCGACCTTGTCGGCGGTCATTTCGTACTGCAGCTTGCCGTCGGGCAGGAACTGCACGCTGTGGGCGTTGATCGCGTAGTAGTCGATGGCGCTCTGGTCGACCTGGGCCACTGGCCTGTCGAGGAAGCTCTCGGGGCTGATGTTCCAGTAGCCGACCGCCACCAGCAGGGCGGCGATCGCACCGAACAGCGCGATGTTTCGGGCTTTCTTGCTGAGCATGTACGGCCTTACAGGTAGTTGGCGTTGGCAGCGTCCAGGGTTCCCTGGGCCTGCATGATCAGTTCGCAGAACTCGCGGGCGGCGCCTTCGCCGCCACGTGCCTGGGTCACGCCATGGGCGTGCTGGCGCACGAACGGCGCGGCATTGGCTACTGCCATGCCCAGGCCGACCCGGCGGATCACCGGCAGGTCGGGCAGGTCGTCGCCCAAGTAGGCAACCTGTTCATAGCTTAGGCCCAGTTCCGCCAGCAGGCCGTCGAGTACCACCAGTTTGTCCTCGCGGCCTTGGAACAGGTGCGGGATACCCAGGTTCCTGGCCCGGCGTTCGACCACCGGGGTCTTGCGCCCGCTGATGATCGCCGTGGTCACGCCCGAGGCCATCAGCATCTTGATGCCATGGCCGTCGAGGGTATTGAAGGTCTTGAATTCGCTGCCGTCCTCGAGGAAGTACAGGCGGCCATCGGTAAGCACGCCATCGACGTCGAACACCGCCAGCTTGATCGCCTTGCCGCGTTGCATCAGGTCCTGGTTCATCGCGTCGCTCCCCATCACATCACCCCCGCGCGCAGCAAGTCATGCATGTTCAGGGCGCCGACCGGGCGGTCGTCCTGGTCGACCACCACGAGTGCGTTGATCTTGTGGTCTTCCATGATCTTCAGGGCTTCGGCGGCCAGCATCTCGGCGCGGGCAGTCTTGCCGTGGACGGTCATCACCTGGTCGATCGGGGTCTTGTGCACGTCGATGTTGCGATCCAGGCTGCGGCGCAGGTCGCCGTCGGTGAAGATACCGGCCAGCTTGCCGTCGTTTTCCAGGACGACGGTCATGCCTAAACCTTTACGAGACATTTCAAGGAGTGCGTCCTTGAGCAGGGTGCCGCGCTTCACTTGGGGCAGTTCGTCGTCCGCATGCATGACGTTTTCCACTTTCAGCAACAGGCGGCGGCCAAGTGCGCCGCCCGGGTGCGAGAAAGCGAAGTCCTCGGCGGTGAAGCCGCGCGCCTCGAGCAGGGCGATGGCCAGGGCGTCGCCCAGGGCCAGGGCTGCGGTGGTGGACGAGGTGGGCGCCAGGTTCAATGGGCAGGCCTCCTGGGCGACGCGGGCATCGAGGTTGACCTCGGCGGCCTGGGCCAGGGGCGAATCCGGGTTGCCGGTGAGGCTGATCATCTGGATGCCCAGGCGCTTGATCAGCGGCAGCAGGGTGACGATCTCGGCGGTGCTGCCTGAGTTGGACAGGGCCAGGATGACGTCGTCGCGGGTGATCATGCCCATGTCGCCGTGGCTGGCTTCGGCCGGGTGCACGAAGAAGGCCGGGGTGCCGGTGCTGGCGAGGGTTGCGGCGATCTTGTTGCCGATGTGGCCCGATTTGCCCATGCCGAGCACGATGACCCGGCCCTTGCTGGCCAAGATCAACTCGCAGGCCTTGACGAAATTATCGTCGATGCGGGCCAGCAGGGCCTCCACGGCCTCGACTTCCAGGCGCAGGGTGCGCTGGGCGGATTGGATCAGCTCGCTGGATTGGCTCATGTCGAAAAACGATGCCTGATGAAAAGGCGCCGATTATAGCCGCAATGTGTGAAAGGCTCATCCTTCGATTGCCGGACGGAGGTCGCGCGAGCCTGTCGCTGGCCTGAACGACTCGGGCGATGGCCTTGGGGCGGGCCTGCCGCGATGCTATAGTTCGCCGCTATTCGGCCCGCCAAGGGGCGCGTGTGCCTTCACGATGAAGGTGGGCGTCCATGGAGACGAGGCTGCATCGCAAGGAGTCTAGATGAGTGTGGATAGCGCCTACGCGGTCGAGTTGAAGGGCGTCACCTTCAAGCGCGGTTCGCGCAGCATTTTCAGCAATGTCGACATCCGCATCCCCCGCGGCAAGGTCACCGGCATCATGGGGCCTTCCGGGTGCGGCAAGACGACCCTGCTGCGCCTGATGGGCGCGCAGTTGCGCCCGTCCAGCGGCGAGGTGTGGGTCGCTGGGCAGAACTTGCCGACCCTGTCCCGGGGCGACCTGTTCGACGCGCGCAAGCAGATGGGCGTGCTGTTCCAGAGCGGCGCGCTGTTTACCGATCTCGACGTGTTCGAGAACGTCGCCTTCCCGTTGCGGGTGCACACCCAGTTGTCGGACGAGATGATCCGCGACATCGTCCTGATGAAGCTGCAGGCCGTGGGCCTGCGCGGGGCCATCGACCTGATGCCGGACGAGCTGTCCGGCGGCATGAAGCGCCGGGTCGCGCTGGCCCGGGCGATCGCCCTCGACCCGCAGATCCTTATGTACGACGAGCCGTTCGTCGGCCAGGACCCGATCGCCATGGGCGTGCTGGTGCGCCTGATCCGCCTGCTCAACGATGCCCTGGGCATCACCAGCATCGTGGTTTCCCACGACCTGGCCGAGACTGCCAGCATCGCCGACTACATCTATGTGGTCGGTGACGGCCAGGTGCTGGGGCAGGGTACGCCTGACGAACTGATGGGCTCGGACAACCCGCGTATCCGCCAGTTCATGAAGGGCGATCCGGACGGTCCGGTGCCATTCCACTTTCCCGCGCCTGATTACCGCGCCGATCTGCTGGGGGCGCATTGATGCGCAGACGATCCTTACTCGAACGTATCCGTCTTCTCGGTCGCTCGGCCATCGACGTGCTGGCCGTGCTGGGGCGTTCCTGCCTGTTCCTGTTCCATGCGCTGGTCGGGCGCGGCGGCATCGGCGGCAGCTTCCAGCTGCTGGTCAAGCAGCTGTATTCGGTTGGCGTGCTGTCGCTGGCGATCATCGTGGTCTCTGGCCTGTTCATCGGCATGGTGCTGGCCCTGCAGGGCTACAGCATCCTGACCAAGTACGGTTCCGAGCAGGCGGTGGGGCAGATGGTCGCCCTGACCCTGCTGCGCGAACTCGGCCCGGTGGTCACCGCCTTGCTGTTCGCCGGGCGCGCGGGCTCGGCACTGACCGCCGAGATCGGCAACATGAAATCCACCGAGCAACTGTCGAGCCTGGAGATGATCGGGGTCGACCCGCTCAAGTACATCGTTGCCCCGCGCCTGTGGGCAGGCTTCATCTCGCTGCCGATGCTGGCGCTGATCTTCAGCGTGGTCGGCATCTGGGGCGGGTCCTGGGTGGCAGTGGACTGGCTGGGCGTGTACGAAGGCTCGTTCTGGGCCAACATGCAGAACAGCGTTTCCTTTACCGACGACGTGCTCAATGGGCTGATCAAGAGCCTGGTGTTCGCCTTCGTCGTCACCTGGATCGCCGTGTTCCAGGGGTATGACTGCGAGCCCACCTCAGAAGGGATCAGCCGTGCCACCACCAAGACCGTGGTCTACGCCTCGTTGGCGGTCCTGGGTCTGGACTTTATTCTGACCGCCTTGATGTTTGGAGATTTCTGATGCAAAACCGCACCCTGGAAATCGGTGTCGGCCTGTTCCTTCTGGCCGGGATCCTGGCGTTGCTGCTGCTGGCCCTGCGTGTCAGCGGGCTGTCCGCCAGCCCGAGCAGCGACACGTACAAAGTTTATGCGTACTTCGACAATATCGCCGGTTTGACTGTCAGAGCAAAGGTGACCATGGCCGGCGTGACCATCGGCAAGGTCACGGCCATCGATCTGGACCGTGATTCCTACACCGGTCGGGTGACCCTGCAGCTGGACAAGCACGTCGACAACCTGCCGACCGACTCCACTGCCTCGATCCTGACCGCCGGGTTGCTCGGCGAGAAATACATCGGCATCAGCGTGGGCGGCGAGGACGAGGTGCTCAAGGACGGTAGCACCATCCACGACACCCAGTCGGCCCTGGTGCTGGAAGATCTGATTGGCAAGTTCCTGCTCAACTCCGTTGGCAAGGAACCGAAAGAAGCCCAACCAGCTAATTGAGGAGTTTTCATGATTTCGATCCTGCGACGTGGCCTGCTGGTCCTGCTGGCGGCCTTCCCCCTGATGGCCCTGGCGGCGCCGGGGCAATCCGCCCGTGATGTGATCCAGGGCACCACCAACGAACTGCTGGCCGACCTCAAGGCCAACAAGGAACAGTACAAGACCAGTCCGCAAGCGTTCTACGATGCGCTCAACCGCGTGCTCGGCCCGGTGGTCGACGCCGATGGCATTTCCAAGAGCATCATGACCGTCAAGTACTCGCGCAAGGCGACGCCTGCGCAGATGCAGCGCTTCCAGGAGAACTTCAAGCGCAGCCTGATGCAGTTCTATGGCAATGCCCTGCTGGAGTACAACAACCAGGGCATCACCGTCGACCCGGCCAAGGGCGAGGAAGGCGATCGCACCAGCGTCGGCATGAAGGTCACCGGCAACAACGGCGCGGTCTACCCGGTCCAGTACACCATGGTCAAGCTGGGCGGCGAGTGGAAGGTGCGCAACGTCATCGTCAACGGCATCAACATCGGCAAACTGTTCCGCGACCAGTTCGCCGACGCCATGCAGCGCAACGGCAACGACCTGGACAAGACCATCGACGGCTGGGCCGGCGAGGTGGCCAAGGCCAAGGAAACCGCCGACAAGTCGCCAGACAAGGAAGTGCAATGAGCGAAGCCGGCGTGAGCATGGCCGAGCCGGGCGTCCTGCGCCTGGCCGGCGTGCTGGACTACCGCAGCGGCCCGACCCTGCGCAAGGAAGGCAAGGCGTTGATCGCCGCCTGTCGCGAGCCGCGCCTGGTGCTGGATTGCTCGGCGGTGGTGAAGTCCTCCAGTGTCGGCCTTTCCCTGCTGCTGGCGTTCATGCGTGACGCCCAGGCGGCGGGCAAGGGTTGGGAAGTGCGCGAGATGCCCGACGCCATGCGGGAAATCGCCGAGGTGTATGACCTCGATGAAGTGCTGGCGGGCTGATGGCTCGCCTTCAATGGATGGCCCCTCGGTCAGCACGCCCGTCCATGGGCTTCGCAGGCGAGGGGCTTTTTTGTATGATGGCCGACCCGCGCGCACAGGGCGCCGATTGAGGTTGAGCATGCAGGCCGTAGAAGTTAAGAACTTCCTTGAAGAGAAATTGCCGGGAACCCGGGTCGAAGTTGAGGGCGAAGGCTGCAACTTCCAGTTGAACGTGATCAGCGACGAGTTGGCCGGCCAGAGCCCGGTCAAGCGCCAGCAGGCGATCTATGCTCACCTGAACCCGTGGATCGCCGATGGCAGCATCCATGCGGTAACCATGAAATTTTTCAGCAGCGCAGCCTGGGCTGAGCGCACCTGAGCCAACTTGGCGGCGAGACTCCAATGGACAAACTGATTATCACTGGCGGCGCCCGCCTCGACGGCGAGATCCGCATTTCCGGGGCGAAGAACGCCGCCCTGCCGATCCTCTCGGCCACCTTGTTGGCCGACGGTCCGGTCACCGTGGGCAACCTGCCGCACCTGCACGACATCACCACCATGATCGAGCTGTTCGGCCGCATGGGCATCGAGCCTGTGATCGACGAGAAGCTGGCGGTGGAGATCGACCCGCGCACCATCAAGACCCTGGTCGCCCCCTACGAGCTGGTCAAGACCATGCGTGCCTCGATCCTCGTGCTCGGCCCGATGGTCGCCCGCTTCGGCAAGGCCGAAGTGGCCCTGCCGGGCGGCTGCGCCATCGGTTCGCGTCCGGTCGACCTGCACATTCGCGGCCTGGAGGCCATGGGCGCGAAGATCGAGGTCGAGGGCGGCTACATCAAGGCCCAGGCACCTGAGGGCGGCCTGCGCGGCGCGCACTTCTTCTTCGATACCGTCAGCGTGACCGGTACCGAGAACATCATGATGGCCGCGGCGCTCGCCAAGGGCCGCAGCGTGCTGCAGAACGCCGCCCGTGAGCCGGAGGTGGTCGACCTGGCCAACTTCCTGATCGCCATGGGCGCCAAGATCCAAGGCGCCGGCACCGACACCATCACCATCGATGGCGTCGAGCGCCTGCACTCGGCCAACTACCGCGTGATGCCCGACCGGATCGAGACCGGCACCTACCTGGTCGCCGCCGCCGTGACCGGTGGCCGCGTCAAGCTCAAGGACACCGATCCGACCATCCTCGAGGCGGTGCTGGAGAAGCTCAAGGAAGCCGGCGCCGAGATCACCACTGGCGAAGACTGGATCGAGCTGGACATGCACGGCAAGCGGCCCAAGGCCGTCAACCTGCGCACCGCCCCGTATCCGGCGTTCCCGACCGACATGCAGGCGCAGTTCATCTCGCTCAACGCCATCGCCGAAGGCACGGGCGCGGTGATCGAGACCATCTTCGAGAACCGCTTCATGCACGTCTACGAGATGCACCGCATGGGCGCGCAGATCCAGGTCGAAGGCAACACCGCCATCGTCACCGGGGTCAAGGCGCTCAAGGGCGCACCGGTCATGGCCACCGACCTGCGGGCCTCGGCCAGCCTGGTGCTGTCGGCCCTGGTGGCTGAAGGCGACACCCTGATCGATCGCATCTACCACATCGACCGTGGTTACGAGTGCATCGAGGAAAAACTGCAGATGCTGGGCGCGAAGATCCGTCGCGTACCGGGCTAGTCTGTGATTGGCGCAGGGACGCGCCAGCCGAATCGTATGCGGTCGGGCGCGTGCCCGGCCGGCAGTAGACGCTTAAGGACCGACGCTCCAATGTTGACCATCGCGCTATCCAAGGGCCGCATCCTCGACGACACCCTGCCGCTGCTGGCAGAGGCCGGCATCGTGCCGACCGAGAATCCGGACAAGAGCCGCAAGCTGATCATCCCCACGACCCAGGAAGACGTGCGCCTGTTGATCGTGCGTGCCACCGACGTGCCGACCTATGTCGAGCATGGCGCCGCCGACCTGGGTGTGGCCGGCAAGGACGTGCTCATGGAGTACGGTGGCCAGGGTCTGTACGAGCCCCTGGACCTGCAGATCGCCCGTTGCAAGCTGATGACCGCCGGTGCGGTGGGAGCACCGGAGCCCAAGGGCCGCCTGCGCGTGGCCACCAAGTTCGTCAATGTCGCCAAGCGCTATTATGCCGAGCAGGGCCGCCAGGTCGACATCATCAAGCTCTACGGCTCCATGGAGCTGGCGCCGTTGATCGGCCTGGCCGACAAGATCATCGACGTGGTCGACACCGGCAACACCTTGCGCGCCAATGGCCTGGAGCCCCAGGAACTGATCGCCACCATCAGCTCGCGCCTGGTGGTCAACAAGGCCTCCATGAAGATGCAGCACGCGCGCATCCAGAGCCTGATCGATACCCTGCGCCAGGCTGTCGAATCGCGACACCGCGGCTGACCTCTGCGCGCGACCTTCGCTGTCGCGCCCATCTATCCGCGTCATAGCCAATTTTCTCGGGTGCCCGCGCGGATGGACTGGTAGCCTAGGGCGCCTGAGCATTCGCTAATCATCGAGGCCCTCGCCATGACCGTGTCCACTGCAATTGCCCGTCTCAACGCTGCTGATCCGGATTTCGCCCGACATCTGGATCATCTGCTGAGCTGGGAAAGTGTGTCCGATGACGCGGTCAACCAGCGCGTGCTCGACATCATCAAGGCCGTGCGCGAGCGTGGCGACGAAGCCCTGGTGGCGTTCACCCAGCGTTTCGACGGCGTCGACGCCAAAAGCATCGATGACCTGATCCTGGGCCGCGAGCGCCTGGAACTGGCCCTGACCCGCATCACCCCGGCCCAGCGCGAAGCCCTGGAGAAGGCCGCCAGCCGTGTGCGCATGTACCACGAGCGGCAGAAGCAGGACTCCTGGCAGTACACCGAAGCCGACGGCACCGTACTCGGCCAGAAGGTCACCCCGCTGGACCGCGCCGGCCTGTACGTGCCCGGCGGCAAGGCGTCGTACCCCTCGTCGGTGCTGATGAACGCCATCCCGGCCAAGGTCGCCGGGGTTTCCGAGGTGGTGATGGTGGTGCCGACCCCGCGCGGCGAGGTCAATGAACTGGTGCTGGCCGCCGCCTGCATCGCCGGTGTCGACCGGGTGTTCACCGTCGGTGGTGCCCAGGCCGTCGCGGCCCTGGCCTACGGCACCGAAAGCGTGCCCCAGGTGGACAAGATCGTCGGCCCGGGCAACATCTACGTGGCCACCGCCAAGCGCCACGTGTTCGGTCAGGTCGGCATCGACATGATCGCCGGTCCGTCGGAAATCCTCGTGGTGTGCGACGGCCAGACCGATCCGGACTGGATCGCCATGGACCTGTTCTCCCAGGCCGAGCACGACGAAGATGCCCAGGCCATCCTGGTCAGCCCGGATGCCGCCTTCCTCGATCGCGTCGCCGCCAGCATCGACAAGCTGCTGCCGACCATGGAGCGTGCCGAGATCATCGAGAAGTCGATCAATGGCCGTGGTGCGCTGATCCAGGTGCGCGACATGCAGCAGGCCATGGACGTGGCCAACCGCATCGCGCCCGAGCACCTGGAGCTGTCGGTGGCCGATCCGCAGGCCTGGCTGCCGCACATCCGCCACGCCGGCGCGATCTTCATGGGCCGCCACACCAGCGAAGCGCTGGGTGACTACTGCGCAGGCCCCAACCACGTCTTGCCGACTTCCGGCACCGCGCGCTTTTCTTCGCCGCTGGGGGTATACGACTTCCAGAAGCGTTCGTCGATCATCTTCTGCTCCGAGCAGGGCGCGTCCGAGCTGGGCCACACCGCTTCGGTCCTGGCCCGTGGCGAATCGCTGACCGCCCACGCCCGCAGCGCCGAATACCGCATCCTCACCGAGAACGAGGGGAACTGAACATGAGCCGATTCTGGAGCCCCTTCGTCAAGGATCTGGTGCCCTACGTGCCGGGCGAGCAGCCGAAGCTGACCCGCCTGGTCAAGCTCAATACCAACGAGAACCCCTATGGCCCGTCGCCCAAGGCGCTGGAGGCCATGCGCGACGAGTTGAACGATAACCTGCGCCTGTATCCGGACCCGAACGGCGACCGCCTCAAGCAGGCGGTCGCCGACTACTATGGCGTCACGCCACAGCAGGTGTTCGTCGGCAATGGTTCGGACGAAGTGCTGGCGCACATCTTCCACGGCCTGTTCCAACACGATGCGCCGCTGCTGTTCCCGGACATCAGCTACAGCTTCTACCCGGTCTACTGTGGCCTGTACGGCATTCCGTTCGAGCAGGTGGCGCTGGATGAGCAGTTCCAGATCCGGATCGAGGACTACCGCAAGCCCAACGCCGGGATCATCTTCCCCAACCCCAACGCGCCCACCGGCTGCCTGCTGCCGCTGGAGGCGATCGAGCGCTTGCTCGAGGCCAACCGCGACTCGGTGGTGGTGGTGGACGAGGCCTACATCGACTTTGGCGGCCAGACCGCCATCAGCCTGGTGGACCGCTACGACAACCTGCTGGTGACCCAGACCCTGTCCAAGTCGCGCTCCCTGGCGGGGCTGCGGGTTGGCCTGGCCGTCGGTCACCCGGCGTTGATCGAGGCGCTGGAGCGGATCAAGAACAGCTTCAACTCCTACCCGCTGGACCGCATGGCGATCGTCGGCGCGGCGGCGGCGTTCGAGGACCGGGCGTACTTCGAACAGACCTGCCGCCAGGTGATCGACAGCCGCGAGGCGCTGGTCGAGCAACTGGTTGCGCGAGGTTTCCAAGTGCTGCCGTCGGCGGCCAACTTCATCTTCGCCCGCCATCCGCAGCAGGATGCCGCTGGGCTGGCGGCACGCTTGCGTGAGCAGGGGGTGATCGTGCGGCACTTCAAGCAGGCGCGTATCGCCCAGTTCCTGCGGATCACCATCGGTACGCCGGAGCAGAACCAGGCGCTGCTCGATGCGCTGAACTGACTCGGCCGTAGCGGCCTCTTCGCGGTCAAGCCCGCTCTCACGGGGAGCGGTGCTGATCGCAAGGCCATTTGGGGCTGCTTTGCAGCCGATATCGTTTCGGCGCTGTGAAAAACCAACCTTGCCCCTGCGGTATTCCAGGGTTATCGTTCACTTTTTCGCAAAAATCATCCGATGACTGGATGTCCCCATGACTCCGTTAATCAAACGCTCCCTGGTCGAGCAAGCCGTAGACCAACTGCGCAACCGCATCACCAGCGGCACCTGGGCCATCGGCCAGCGCCTGCCGACCGAGCCCGAACTGGCCCTGGAGCTGGGCATCAGCCGCAACACCGTGCGTGAGGCCATGCGGGTGCTGGCCTTCAGTGGCCTGGTGGAAATCCGCCAGGGCGACGGCAGCTACCTGCGTACCGCCCAGGACCCGCTCCAGGCGGTCCAGGCCATGTCCCGCTGCACCCCCGAGCAGGCCCGCGAAACCCGCCACATCCTCGAAGCCGAGGCGATCGGGCTGGCCGCCCTGCGTCGCACCGAGGACGACCTGGCCCGCCTGCGCGAGGCGCTTGCCGATAGCGCGGCGCATTTCCATGGTGATGTCGAGGCCTACGTCACCTGTGACCTGGTCTTCCACCAGCGCCTGGTGGACGCCGCCCACAACCCCGCCCTGAGCGAGTTGTACCGCTATTTCTCCGGCGTGGTGGCGGCGGCGCTGCAGCTCAACATGAGCACTGCCCCCCGTTGCCAGAAGGTTTTCGACCTGCATGGGCAGATTCTCGACGCCATCGAGCAGCGCGACGCGGAGCGGGCCAAGCGCCTGAGCCGCACCCTCATCGAATCCTGAAAGCGAGACTCCCATGGCTGAACAATTGACCCGCCACACCGCCCCCCGCGAGGCGGAGCTCGATGAACTGCTCATCGATGCCGAAGCCGACGACGAGCAGGTCCAGCAGCAACCGGTGCTCCTGCAGCGGCCCTGGTTGTTGCTGCTGGGCCTGGTACTGGTGGCGCTGAACCTGCGTCCGGCGCTGTCGAGCATGGCGCCGGTGCTGGGCCAGGTCAGCGAGGGGCTGGGACTGAATGCTTCCCAGGCCGGCTTGCTGACCACCTTGCCGGTGCTCTGCCTGGGGCTGTTCGCGCCATTGGCGCCGGTCCTGGCGCGGCGTTTCGGCAGCGAGCGGGTGATCCTCGGCATTCTCCTGACCCTGGCCCTGGGCATCCTGGTGCGCAGTGCCCTGGGGACGGCTGGGGTGTTCATCGGCAGCCTGATGGCGGGGGCCAGCATCGGCATCATCGGCGTCTTGCTGCCAGGCATCGTCAAGCGCGACTTCCCACAGCATGCGGGGACCCTCACTGGCGTCTACACCATGGCCCTGTGCCTCGGTGCCGCGATGGCCGCCGGCGCGACCGTACCGCTGGCCCAGCGCTTCGACGACAGCTGGGCGATGGGCCTGGGTTTCTGGCTGGTGCCGGCATTGCTGGCGATGCTCGTGTGGTTGCCCCAGGCGCGCCAGGGGCATGGCCTGCACAAGGTGGCCTACCGGGTGCGCGGTCTGTGGCGCGACCCGCTGGCCTGGCAGGTGACGTTGTACATGGGCCTGCAATCTTCGCTGGCCTACATCGTCTTCGGCTGGCTGCCATCGATCCTCATTGGCCGCGGCCTGAGCCCGACCGAGGCAGGCCTGGTGCTGTCCGGCTCGGTGATCGTGCAACTGGTCAGTTCGCTCAGTGCGCCCTGGCTGGCGACCCGTGGCAAGGACCAGCGCCTGGCCATCGTGATCGTCATGCTGGTCACCCTGGCCGGGTTGTTCGGCTGCCTGTATGCGCCGCTTTCCGGCCTGTGGGGCTGGGCGGTCCTGCTGGGCCTGGGGCAGGGCGGTACCTTCGCCCTGGCCCTGACCCTGATCGTGTTGCGTTCCAAGGATGCTCATGTGGCCGCCAACCTCTCGAGCATGGCCCAGGGCGTGGGCTACACCCTGGCCTCCATGGGGCCTTTCGCCGTGGGGCTGGTGCATGACCTGACCGGTGGCTGGGCTGCGGTGGGCTGGATCTTCGCGGTGCTGGGCGTGGGCGCCATCGTGTTCGGCCTTGGTGCCGGGCGGGCGCTGCATGTGCAGGTGGAGAGCGAACGGGTTTGAGGCCTGCACAAATGGCGCGAATGGCCATGGCGACATCGCCCGCGGCGGATTATCGTTCAGGTTTCGCCCTGCAGGACGGAGCAGCCCCATGAGCGACGCCAACCACGCCCTGATCTGCCGCTTCTACCAGGCTTTCCAGCGCCTGGACGCCGAGGCCATGGTGGCCTGCTACAGCGATGACATCGTCTTCACCGACCCGGTCTTCGGCACCTTGCGCGGCAGTGACGTCGGCGATATGTGGCGGTTGCTCACAACCCGCGCCAGGGATTTCTCCCTGACCTTCGACCACGTCCATGCCAACCAGGACAGCGGCTGCGCGCACTGGGTGGCGACCTACCTGTTCAGCCAGACCGGGCGCACCGTGGTCAACGACATCCAGGCGCGTTTCGTGATCCGCAATGGGCTGATTCGTCAGCACGATGACAGCTTCGACCTGTGGGCTTGGTCGCGTCAGGCCCTGGGCCTGCCCGGGCTGCTGCTGGGGTGGTCGCCTATGTTGCAGAACAAGATACGCCAGCAGGCATTCAAGGGGCTGCGGGCGTTCCAGCAAGGGCGTTGAGCGGTTAAGCTGGCGGCCTTTCCCAGCTGTCCTGAATCGAGCCGTGAGCGAGACATCCCTTCCCAAACCCTGGTACGTCTACCTGGTCCGCGCCGCCAACGGATCCTTGTACTGCGGTATCAGCGACGATCCGCAGCGACGTTTCCTCCAGCATCAGAAAGGGCAGGGGGCACGTTACTTCAAGACCAGCCCGGCCCAGGCGCTGGTCTATGTCGAGCAGTGGCCGGACAAGGCCGAGGCGCTGCGCCAGGAGCGTTTGGTCAAGAAGCTGCGCAAGTCGGCCAAGGAAGCGTTGGTGGCGGCCTATGGTGGCGTGACCCACGGCTCCTAGGGCGCTTGTGCGACCCATTCGCTCAAGAACGGCGCAGTCCCGGCGATGGGCTGCGAGGCAGCCCCGCGGTTTCACTCCTTGCGGCGCTTGAGCTGGTCGACCAGTTGGGTCGGCAGACCCTTGATGATCAGGGTGCCGGCTTCTTCGTCATACTCCACCTTGTCACCGAGCAGGTGCGCCTCGAAGCTGATCGACAGGCCTTCGGCGCGCCCGGTGAAGCGGCGGAACTGGTTGAGGGTGCGCTTGTCGGCCGGGATCTCCGGCGACAGGCCGTAGTCCTTGTTGCGGATATGGTCGTAGAAGGCCTTGGGGCGGTCCTCGTCGATCAGGCTGGACAGCTCCTCCAGGGTCACCGGCTCGCCCAGCTTGGTCTGGGTGGTGGCATATTCGACCAGGGTCTGGGTCTTCTCGCGGGCGGCCTCCTCGGGCAGGTCCTCGCTCTCGACGAAGTCGCTGAAGGCCTTGAGCAGGGTACGGGTCTCGCCGGGGCCATCGACCCCTTCCTGGCAGCCGATGAAGTCGCGGAAATAGTCCGAGACCTTCTTGCCGTTCTTGCCCTTGATGAACGAGATGTACTGCTTCGAGTTCTGGTTGTTCTTCCACTCCGACAGGTTGATCCGCGCCGCCAGGTGCAGTTGGCCCAGGTCGAGGTGGCGCGACGGGGTGACATCCAGCTCGGCGTTCACCGCCACGCCCTCGCTGTGGTGCAGCAGGGCGATCGCCAGGTAGTCGGTCATGCCTTGCTGGTACTGGGCGAACAGCACATGGCCACCGACGGACAGGTTGGATTCTTCCATCAGCTTTTGCAGGTGCTCGACGGCGACACGGCTGAAGGCGGTGAAGTCCTTCTCCTCGTCCAGGTACTGCTTGAGCCAGCCGCTGAACGGGTAGGCCCCGGATTCGCCGTGGAAGAAGCCCCAGGCTTTGCCCTGCTTGGCGTTGTAGCTGTCGTTGAGGTCAGCCAGCAGGTTCTCGATGGCGTCCGATGCAGTCAGTTCGCTGTCCCGCGCATGGAGCACGGCGGGGCTGCCATCGGGCTTCTTGTCGATCAGGTGAACGATGCAATGACGGATTGGCATGGGATTCTCGAATGGTGTGGGGCGGTGCGAGGCCGCGCTGCAAAGTCGGCCAGTTTACCCCAGGGGCGGGGGCGATGCAGTGGCCGGATGTTGGCGTAAATGCCTGTTGTTGTTTTTTTGTTCAATTTTTTGCGTTTTACGACAAAACCCCCGAAAAACCTGCATAAAATCGAAGCCGGTAGCGGATATTTATCCATTCCTGTGGTAGTTTTGCGCGGTCTTGCGCCCCTTGGGTGGCGCATTGCTGGCAGATCGCTCGCGTCGTGTCGAACCAAACGCCGATTTTCGTATCTACATACGCGATTGGCGCGGCCCGCCGGACCTTTTCAGGGCTGGCCCGATAACCGATGTAGCACGCTGCATAACCACTGAATTTGATAGGGAAGGAACACCACCATGGCATTGACCAAAGACCAACTGATTGCCGACATCGCCGAATCGATCAGCGCCCCGAAGGCCACCGCCAAGAACGCGCTGGAGCAACTGGGCCAGATCGTTGCCGACCAACTGGAAAACGGCGCTGAGATCACTCTCCCAGGTATCGGCAAGCTGAAAGTCGCCGAGCGTCCTGCCCGTACTGGCCGCAACCCTTCGACTGGTGCCGCCATCGAAATCGCTGCCAAGAAAGTCGTCAAGTTCGTACCAGCCAAGGTCCTGACCGACGCCGTCAACAAGTAATTGTCGATGCCGTACTGAAACCGCGCCCGGCTTGCCCGGGCGCGGTTTTTCATACCTGCGGTTTGCTTTCACGGCGAGCGTGCCAGGCCTGGCGCGCGCTGTCGTCCAGGAAGCTCCAGGCGACCATGCGGCTCTGCTTCTGGCCCTGGCCCATCGCGACGATACGCTGTGCCTTAACCCCCGCCTTCTTCAGTGCTGCCTCGATGCCAGGCAGGTTGCTGGCTTTGGACACCAGGCTGGTGAACCACAGCACCTGCTCCCCGTACTGCGCGCTTTCGCCCACCAATTGGGTGACGAAGCGGATCTCGCCGCCCTCGCACCACAGCTCGTTGTTCTGCCCGCCGAAATTCAGCACGGGCAGCTTGCGCCTGGGGTCGAGCTTGCCAAGGTTCTTCCATTTGCGCTGGCTGCCGCGGGTGGCCTCCTCGCGGGAGGCGTGGAAGGGCGGGTTGCACAGGGTCAGGTCGAAACGCTCGTCGCCCTGCAGCAGGCCGGTGAGGATGTGGTTGCGGTTGGCTTGCTGGCGCAGGGTGATGGCCTTGCCCAGGCCGTTGGCCAGGACGATCGTCCTGGCCGAGGCCAGGGCCACCGGGTCGATGTCCGAGCCTAGGAAGCGCCAGCGGTAGTCGCTGTGGCCGAGCAGGGGGTAGATGCAGTTGGCGCCGACACCGATGTCCAGGGCGCGTACCTGGGCACCACGGGGGATCTCACCGCCGCTGTCCTCGGCCAGCAGGTCGGCCAGCACGTGGATGTAGTCGGCTCGGCCCGGGATTGGCGGGCACAGGTAGTCGGCCGGGATGTCCCAGTGCTGGATACCGTACTGGGCCTTGAGCAGGGCGCGGTTGAACACACGCACCGCCTGCGGGTTGGCGAAGTCGATGCTCGGCTTGCCGTAGGGGTTGGTGATGGTGAAGTTGGCCAGTTGCGGGTGCGCCTTGATCAGGCTGGGGAAGTCGTAGCGGCCCTGATGGCGGTTGCGCGGGTGCAGGGTGGGTTTTACGGTCATGGTCGGGTCCGGTGTCGCAGGCCAGGGGCTGCTGTGCAGCCCTTTCGCGACACAAGGCCGCGCCTACAGGAGAGTGGCGCCTTGAAGTCGGGCGCCGTCCTGTGGGCGCGGCCTTGTGTCGCGAAAGGGCCGCGCAGCGGCCCTGACGGTCTCTAGTGATTAGAGCGCCGCAATCCGCGCATGCTGCTCGGTGAAGTTGGCCAGGGCCTGCTCGGCCTCGGCCAGCTTGGCGCGCTCTTTCTCGATCACCGCAGGCGGTGCCTTGTCGACGAAAGCGGCGTTGGACAGCTTGCCGCCCACGCGCTGGACCTCGCCTTGCAGGCGCTGGATTTCCTTGTTCAGGCGCGCCAGCTCGGCATCCTTGTCGATCAGGCCGGCCATCGGTACCAGTACCTGCAGGTCACCCACCAGCGCGGTGGCCGACAGCGGCGCTTCGTCCTGTTCGCCGAGTACGGTGAAGGATTCGACCTTGGCCAGCTTCTTGAGCAGCGCCTCGTTCTCCTGCAGGCGGCGCTGGTCGTCGGCGTTGGCGTTCTTGAGGAACAGCGGCAGCGGCTTGCCCGGGCCGATGTTCATCTCGGCGCGGATGTTGCGCAGGCCCACCATCAGCTCCTTGAGCCACTCGATGTCACCTTCGGCGGCGCTGTCGATACGGCTCTCGTTGGCCACCGGCCACGGCTGCAGCATGAGGGTCTTGCCCTGGATGCCGGCCAGCGGCGCGATGCGCTGCCAGATTTCCTCGGTGATGAACGGCATGAACGGATGCGCCAGGCGCAGGGCCACTTCCAGCACGCGCACCAGGGTGCGACGGGTGCCGCGGGCACGCTCGATGGGGGCGTTCTCGTCCCACAGTACCGGTTTGGACAGCTCCAGGTACCAGTCGCAGTACTGGTTCCAGATGAACTCGTACAGGGCCTGGCTGGCCAGGTCGAAGCGGAACTGCTCGAGCTGGCGGGTTACTTCGGCCTCGGTGCGCTGCAGCTGCGAGATGATCCAGCGGTCTGCCAGCGACAGCTCGTAGGCTTCGCCGTTCTGGCCGCAGTCCTCGCCCTTGTCCAGCACGTAGCGGGCGGCGTTCCAGATCTTGTTGCAGAAGTTGCGGTAGCCCTCGACGCGGCCCATGTCGAACTTGATGTCGCGGCCGGTGGAGGCCAGCGAGCAGAAGGTGAAGCGCAGGGCGTCGGTGCCGTAGCTGGCGATGCCTTCGGGGAACTCGGCCTTGGTCTGCTTGGCGATCTTCTCGGCGAGCTTGGGCTGCATCATGCCGCTGGTGCGTTTTTCCAGCAGGGCGTCGAGGGTGATGCCGTCGACGATGTCCAGCGGGTCGAGGACATTGCCCTTGGACTTGGACATCTTCTGGCCCTGGCCGTCGCGCACCAGGCCGTGGACGTAGACGGTCTTGAACGGTACCTGCGGCGTGCCGTCCTCGTTCTTCACCAGGTGCATGGTCAGCATGATCATGCGCGCGACCCAGAAGAAGATGATGTCGAAGCCGGTGACCAGCACATCGGTGGGGTGGAAGGTCTTGAGGAACTCGGTCTGCTCCGGCCAGCCCAGGGTGGAGAAGGTCCACAGGCCCGAGCTGAACCAGGTGTCGAGGACGTCGTCGTCCTGGCGCAGCCCCACGTCGGCGCCCAGGCCATGCTTGGCGCGCACTTCAGCTTCGTCGCGGCCGACGTAGACCTTGCCGGACTCGTCGTACCAGGCCGGGATGCGGTGGCCCCACCACAGCTGACGGCTGATGCACCAGTCCTGGATATCGCGCATCCAGGAGAAGTACATGTTCTCGTACTGCTTGGGCACGAACTGGATACGGCCGTCCTCCACCGCCGCGATGGCAGGCTCGGCCAGCGGCTTGGTGGAAACGTACCACTGGTCGGTCAGCCAGGGCTCGATGACGGTGCCGGAGCGGTCGCCCTTCGGCACCTTCAGGGCATGGTCGTCGATGCTGACCAGCAGGCCTTGGGCATCCAGGTCGGCTACGATCTGCTTGCGCGCGACGAAACGGTCGAGGCCGGCGTACTGCGCGGGCAGGGAGGTGTCGACGCTGTCGTTGAGGCTGCCATCGAGGTTGAAGGCCTGGGCACTGGCCAGGACCAGGGCATTCTTGTCGAATATGTTCAGCAGCGGCAGGTCGTGGCGTTTGCCGACTTCGTAGTCGTTGAAGTCGTGGGCCGGGGTGATCTTCACGCAACCGGTGCCGAATTCGGGGTCGCAGTAGTCGTCGGCGATGATCGGGATGCGTCGGCCGACCAGCGGCAGCACGACGAACTTGCCGATCAGTGCCTGGTAGCGCTCGTCGTTCGGGTTGACGGCGACGGCGGCGTCACCGAGCAGGGTCTCCGGACGGGTGGTGGCGACGACCAGGTGGTCCTTGCCTTCGGCGGTCGTGGCGCCATCGGCCAGCGGGTAGCGCAGGTTCCACAGGTGGCCCTTCTCGTCGTGGTTTTCCACTTCGAGGTCGGAGATGGCGGTGTGCAGCTTGGTGTCCCAGTTGACCAGGCGCTTGCCGCGGTAGATCAGGCCGTCTTCGTACAGGCGGACGAAGGCTTCCTTGACTGCCTCGGACAGGCCGTCGTCCATGGTGAAGCGCTCGCGGCTCCAATCCACCGACGAGCCCAGGCGGCGGATCTGCCGGCTGATGTTGCCGCCGGACTGTTCCTTCCATTCCCAGACCTTCTCCAGGAACTTCTCGCGGCCCAGGTCATGACGGTTCTGGCCCTTGGCCTCGAGCTGGCGCTCCACCAGCATCTGGGTGGCGATGCCGGCGTGGTCGGTGCCTGGCTGCCACAGGGTGTTGCGGCCCTGCATGCGGCGGAAGCGGATCAGGGCGTCCATGATCGCGTTGTTGAAGCCGTGGCCCATGTGCAGGCTGCCGGTTACGTTCGGCGGTGGGATCATGATGGTGTAGGACTCGCCTGCACCTTGCGGGGCGAAATAGTTCTCCGACTCCCAGGTGGTGTACCAGGAAGTTTCGATGGCGTGCGGCTGGTAGGTCTTATCCATGCGCGGCGGGACCCTATGGCATTAATTCGGGAAAGCCGGGAAGTATAACGGAGCTGCAAGCTTCAAGCGACAAGCTGCGAGGCGGGGAGCTGTAGTGGGCGCGTAGCGGCCCCGGGAGGGCTTACTCGGAGCGCTTGATCAGCCGCTCCATGCGCGCATCGAGGCGACGCTTGATCTCGTTCTCGATGTGCGGAGTGAAGTCGTTGATCACGTCCTGCATGATCAACTGCGCGGCGGCTCGCAGTTCGGCTTCCAGGTGCAGCAGGGTGTCCTGGCGGCGGGTCTGCGGATCGTCCTCGGCGGTTGCGGCCGGCTCCGGTTCGGCGGCAGGTGGTGCATTGCCGGCCGGTTCGTCGAGCAGCAGGGGGATCTGTTCGACCGTCTCGGTCAGCAGCGGCGGTTGCAGGTCGGCATCGCCCAGCAACTGGCGGATCGACTCCAGGTCGTCGAGCAGGTGGGCGGAATCGGGCAGGGGGGAAGGCTTGTCCATCATCGTCAAAGTCGCTGTAAGCGGTGGTCTTGCAGAGCATAGCCCTGTTCGCGGTAGAAACGGAATCGCTCGCGAGCGGCCTGGCGAACGGTCGGCTCCTCGACGACGATCTCGGCGACCCGCTCGAACTGGCCGACGAAGGCCGGCACGTCGCCGCCCAGGTTGATCAGCAGGCCACGGTGCGCGCCGGCATCCGTACCGAGGCCCAGTGCGACCACGGCATCGGCATGGTCCTCGGCCAGGTCGTGGGGCACGAAGGCCTCGCCCTTGAAGCGCCACAGGCGTTCGTCCAGCTCGCTGCGCTGTGCGTCGTCCTGGCAATGCAGGTAGACCCGGTGGCCAAGGCGCCAGGCCTTTTCACACAGCTTGCAGGCGAAGTCCAGGCGTGCCGACAACGAGTCGGTGGGCAGGATGTAGAAATCGACTTTGCTCATGGTTCGCTCTGCCGGGCGGCGCCGCGCGGGCGCCGCCCGGCCTGGGGGCATCAGGCGTTGGCGCGGTCCAGCAGGTACTGGGTCAGCAGCGGTACCGGGCGGCCCGAGGCGCCCTTGTCCTTGCCACCGCTGATCCAGGCGGTGCCGGCGATGTCCAGGTGGGCCCAGTGGTAGGCCTTGGCGAAGCGCGACAGGAAGCAGCCGGCAGTGATGGTGCCGGCCTTCGGGCCGCCGATGTTGGCGATGTCGGCGAACGGGCTGTCCAACTGCTCCTGGTATTCGTCGAACAGTGGCAGTTGCCAGGCGCGGTCATCGGCCCGCTTGCCGGCGTCGAGCAACTGGCCGACCAGTGCGTCGTCGTTGCCCATCAGGCCGGAGGTGTGGCTGCCCAGGGCGACGATGCAGGCGCCGGTCAGGGTGGCGATGTCGATCACCGCCTGCGGCTTGAAGCGCTCGGCGTAGGTCAGGGTGTCGCACAGCACCAGGCGGCCTTCGGCGTCGGTGTTGAGGATCTCCACGGTCTGGCCGCTCATGGTGGTGACGATGTCGCCGGGACGGGTGGCGCCGCCGCTGGGCATGTTCTCGGCACAGGCCAGCAGGCACACCAGGTTGATCGGCAACTGCAGTTCCAGCACCGCGCGCAGGGTGCCGAACACGCTGGCGGCGCCACACATGTCGAACTTCATCTCGTCCATGCCGGCACCCGGCTTGAGGCTGATGCCGCCGGTGTCGAAGGTGATGCCCTTGCCCACCAGCACGAACGGCTTCTCGCTCTTCTTGCCGCCCTGGTAGTTGAGCACGATCAGCCGTGGCGGCTGGTCGCTGCCCTGGCCCACGGCATAGAAGGCGCCCATGCCCAGGTCCTTGATCTTCTTCTCGTCGAGCACTTCGACCTTGAGATTCTTGTGGCCCTTGCCCAGGTCCCTGGCCTGTTCGGCGAGGAAGCTCGGGTGGCACAGGTTCGGCGGCAGGTTGCCCAGGTCACGGGTGAAGGCCATGCCGGTGGCGATGGCGGTGGCGTGCTTCACGGCGCGCTCGACCTCGGCCTGGCCGGCCTTGGCGGCCAACAGGGTGATCTTCTTCAGGGTGCGTGGCTCGGCCTTCTGGCTCTTGAAGCGGTCGAACACGTACTCGCCGTCGAGCAGGGTCTCGGCCAGCAGGCGGTACTTGCCGTAGTGGGCATCGCGGCCGTCGACGGCGACATCCTCCAGGGCCAGCACGGCGTCGCCGCCGCCCAGGTTCTTCAGCACCCCGGCAACGCTGCTGGCCAGCTTGCGCCAGCTGCGGTCATTCAGGGCCTCCTTGCCGCTGCCGACCAGCAGCACGCGCTCGGCCTTCAGGCCTGGCAGGCTGTGCAGCAGCAGGGTCTGGCCGGGCTTGCCGGCCAGGTCGCCGCGCTTGAGCACGGCGGCGATGGCGCCGCCGCTGGCCTGGTCGACGGCCTTGGCCACGTCGCCGAGCTTGCGGCCCTCACCGACGGGCAGCACCAGGGTGGCGGTTTTCAAGGATGCTGCGGCTACGCTTTTTACAACCAGTTCCATGTCAGGGTCCCCGAATGATCTGTCAGTTGGCGCTGTCTTTGGCGAGCGCTCGAAGCAGGCCTGGCCGCATGTTCGCGTGCCAGTGGAAAAGCTGCCAGTTTGAGCCTGCGGCAACCCTTGTGACAACCCCGACCTGCGCCGTCATGCGCGGCCAAGTGACAGGCGCGGTCAATCACAGGATAATGCGCGCACTTCACATGCTGCTTCGCCGTCGGCGAACTGGCACGGGCCTTGGCTGTCCTAGGCCATTGTTTGGCTCTCCGCCCCTGACAACCCAGGAGTGTCTGGTTTGATCGTCTTTCGTTATCTGTCCCGCGAGGTCCTGCTGACCTTGAGCGCCGTCAGCGCCGTGCTGCTGGTGATCATCATGAGCGGGCGCTTCATCAAGTACCTGGCCCAGGCGGCCCAGGGCGTGCTCGATCCGGGCGTGCTGTTCCTGATCATGGGCTTCCGTCTGCCGGGCTTCCTGCAACTGATCCTGCCGCTGGGGCTGTTCCTCGGTATCCTCCTGGCCTACGGCCGGCTGTACCTGGAAAGCGAGATGACCGTGCTTTCGGCCACCGGCATGAGCCAGCAGCGCCTGCTCGCCCTGACCATGGCGCCGGCCGCGCTGGTCGCCTTGCTGGTGGCCTGGCTGAGCCTGGGCCTGGCGCCCCAGGGCGTGGCCCAGGTGCAGCAGATCATCAACCAGCAGGATGCCCTGACCGAGTTCGACACCCTGGTGCCCGGGCGCTTCCAGACCTTGCGCGACGGCTCGCGGGTGACCTACACCGAGGAGCTGACGGACGACCGCGTCAACCTGGCCGGGGTGTTCATCTCCGAGAAACGCTTCAACCAGGACAAGACCAAGGACCGCGCGCCCTCCGTGCTGGTTGCCGAGAAGGGCCACCAGGAAGTGCAGGCCGATGGCAATCGCTACCTGATCCTGGAGAACGGCTACCGCTACGACGGCAACCCCGGCCAGGCCGACTACCGGGCGATCAAGTACGACACCTACGGCGTGCTGCTACCCAAGCCCGAGGTCAGCGAGGAAGTGACCGAGCGCGAAGCCATCCCGACCTGGCAACTGTTCGGGCACCAGGGCCTGCGCGAGCAGGCCGAGCTGCAGTGGCGGCTCTCCCTGCCGTTGCTGGTCTTCATCGTGACCCTGCTGGCGGTGCCGCTGGCCAAGGTCAATCCGCGCCAGGGCCGCTTCCTCAAGCTGCTGCCGGCGATCCTCCTGTACATGGCCTACCTGACGATGCTGATTTCCGTACGCGGCGCCCTGGAGAAGGGCAAGCTGCCGATCGCCCTGGGCATGTGGTGGGTACACGGCCTGTTCCTGCTGATCGGCCTGGGCCTGATGTACTGGGAGCCGCTGCGCCTCAAGCGCGCCGCCCGTCGTGCGGAGGTGGCCCATGGTTAAGCTGGATCGCTACATCGGCCAGAGCGTGCTGCTGGCCATCCTGGCGGTGCTGGGCATCATCCTCGGCCTGGCCTCGCTGTTCGCCTTCATCGACGAGATGGGCGACCTGAGCGATACCTATACGGTGCTGGATGCCGGCAACTTCGTGTTGCTCACCGCACCGCGCCGGCTCTACGAGATGTTGCCGATGGCGGCGCTGATCGGTTGCCTGATCGGCCTGGGCAGCCTGGCCAGCAGCAGCGAGCTGACCATCATGCGCGCCGCCGGGGTGTCCATCGGGCGTATCGTCTGGGCGGTGATGAAGCCGATGCTGGTGCTGATGCTGGTCGGCCTGCTGATCGGCGAGTACGTGGCCCCGGTCACCGAGAACAAGGCCCAGGCCGACCGCTCACTGGCCCAGGGCGGCGGTGAGGCGCAGAGTTCCAAGCGCGGCATGTGGCACCGCCAGGGCGACGAGTTCGTGCACATCAACGCGGTGCAGCCCAATGGCCTGCTGCTGGGCGTGACCCGCTACCGCTTCGACGACGAGCGACGGATCGTCACCTCGAGCTTCGCCCGTCGGGCGCAGTACCAGGAAGACCACTGGATCCTCAGCGATGTCAGCACCACCTTCTTCCACGGCGACCGCACCGAGGTGGTGAAGGCGCCGCAGGAGCGCTGGGACGTCTCGGTGACGCCGCAGTTGCTCAATACCGTGATCCTGGCACCGGAGTCCCTGTCGATCACTGGCCTGTGGGACTACATCCACTACCTGTCCGAGCAGGGCCTGAACAACGCCCGCTACTGGCTGGCCTTCTGGACCAAGGTGCTGCAGCCGGTGGTCACGGCGGCGCTGGTGCTGATGGCGATTTCCTTCATCTTCGGCCCACTGCGCTCGGTCACCCTCGGCCAGCGGGTGTTCACCGGTGTGCTGGTGGGCTTCGTGTTCCGCATCGGCCAGGACTTGCTTGGGCCTTCGAGCCAGGTGTTCGGCTTCCCGCCGCTGCTGGCGGTGGTGATCCCGGCCGGGATCTGCGCGCTGGCCGGTGTGTGGTTGTTGCGCCGGGCGGGGTGATGGCCTGGGCTGCACAGAAAAGTCGACCCTAGCGTCGATGCCGGTCAGTCAAGCCTGGGGCTGCTTCGCAGCCCCAGATGCCATTCAAGCGGCTGGCACCGGGGACGTATCGGTAAGCTCATTTCTTCTGCTTGGGAATCCGCACCAGTTGCGTCTCGGAGTAGATGTCATGCCAGCTGCGCTTGCGCTTGTCGATCAACGACCAGAAGAACCCCAGTCCCAGGCACAGCCATGAGGCGATGGCCACGAGAAAGCGCAGCAGCGCCTGCCACAGGCTGATGGCGCTGCCGTCGGCGTTCTGCACCCGTACTCCCCACACCTGCATGCCCAGGGTCTGCCCGCCGTGGGTCCAGAACTTGGCGAAGAAACCGAACAGGGCGAACAGCAGGAGGGTCGACAGCAGCGGGTCACCGTCCAGGGCGCCAGCCTCGGTCAGCTCACGCATGCGTGCCTCGCCGATGATCGCCATCTGTACCATCTTGTAGAGGCCGGCAGTGACGATCAGCAGGGCGGTGCACAGCAAGAAGTCATAGAACATCGCGGCCAGGCGACGGCCCAGGCCGACCGGCGGGAAATCACCCTGGGGTTTGAGCAGAGGCTTGGACATGCAGGACGGCTCCGAGTGGCGAAGCCCACATTCTACGGACAAAAAAAAGCCCCTGCACTTGGCAGGGGCTTTTTCTGAAGAAGTCTGGGATCAGCCTTCAGCGCGGACCTTGTCGGCCTGCATGCCTTTCTGGCCCTGAACAGCTTCGAAGGAGACCTTCTGGCCTTCTTTCAGGCTCTTGAAGCCGTTACCTTCGATGGCGCGAAAGTGCACGAACAGATCCGGACCGCTTTCGGGGGTGATGAAGCCGTAACCTTTCTCGTCATTGAACCACTTGACGGTACCGTTCTGACGCTCAGCCATTGTCTTGTTTCCTATGAAGCTTAGTTTTTGATGACAGTTTTTTTCATATCCAAACGATATGAAAAAGTACCGGGCTGGGTTGCAGGAAAGTAAGAGACGTCGAACGGGTTGTAGCAGATTGCAGCTACTGGCCCAGGTCACGAACTGTTGCGACCCATGCAAACACAGTGCAGTGACTCTACGCTAACTCCGTCGACAAAAACAAGCCCTCCGGACCGCTGGAATTCAGGCTTTTTCCGATAACCGACAAAATTGTCGGAAACGGCATGGTGCCTGGCCTGGCGCCATGTTCAAAAGTTATTAGGCAGGTTCGAAAACGAATATGCCGAACCTGCCGTGGGAACAATCAACCGCGATAGTAACGTTGCGCGACAAAAGGCATTTTGCTGACTTTCAAGGCCACCTGCTTGCCCCGTACAACAGCAAACAAGGCGGTATCGAGCGCGGCATGTTCGCTATCGACATAACCCATGGCGACCGGTGCACCGAGCGTCGGACCGAAACCACCGCTGCACACCTTGCCGACCGGCTTGCCGTTCTGGTCGACGATCTCGGCACCTTCGCGTACCGGCGTGCGCTCCTGGGGCAGCAGGCCGACACGCTTGCGGGCGACACCTTGCTGCTGCTGGGCGAACACGGCTTGCGCGCCCGGGAAGCCGCCAGCGCGAGCGCCGTCGGCACGGCGCACCTTGGAGATGGCCCATAGCAGGCTGGCCTCCACTGGCGTGGTGCGGGTGTCCATGTCGTGGCCGTACAGGCACAGGCCAGCTTCCAGGCGCAGCGAGTCACGTGCGCCCAGGCCGATCGGCTGTACTTCGGGTTCGGCCAGCAGGCGACGGGCGAGGGCTTCGGCGGCGCCGGCCGGCACCGAGATCTCGTAACCGTCTTCACCGGTGTAGCCCGAGCGGCTGACGTAGCAGTCTTCGCCCAGCAGGGTGACCGGGCGGAACTGCATGAAGGTCATGCCGGCCACCTCCGGTGCCAGGCGCTCGAGCACCTGGGCAGCCGCAGGGCCTTGCAGGGCGAGCAGCGCACGTTCTTCGAACAGCGGCTGGATGTCGCAACGCGAGCCGATGTGCTGGCGCAGGTGGGCCAGGTCCTGGTCCTTGCAGGCGGCGTTGACCACCAGGAACAGCTCGTCGTCGCCCAGGTTGGCAACCATCAGGTCGTCGAGGATCCCGCCCTGTTCGTTGGTGAACATGGCATAGCGCTGCATGCCCACCGGCAGGTCGACGATGTCCACCGGCACCAGGGTTTCCAGGGCCTGGGCGGCCTCGGCGCCACGCAGGCGGATCTGCCCCATGTGCGAGACGTCGAACAGGCCGGCCTGCTCGCGGGTGTGCAGGTGCTCCTTGAGCACGCCCAGCGGGTACTGCACCGGCATGTCGTAGCCGGCGAACGGCACCATGCGCGCGCCCAGTTCCAGGTGCAGGGCGTGCAGCGGGGTCTTGTGCAGTGTTTCGGACATCGGGGGCTCCTCAGGTAGTGTTCGGGTCAGCATTCGATGATGTTGACGGCCAGACCGCCACGGGCGGTCTCCTTGTACTTGCTTTTCATGTCGGCGCCGGTCTGGCGCATGGTGCGGATGACCTTGTCGAGCGACACGTAGTGCTGCCCGTCGCCGCGCAAGGCCATGCGCACCGCGTTGATGGCCTTGACCGAGCCCATGGCGTTGCGCTCGATGCAAGGCACCTGGACCAGCCCGCCGATGGGGTCGCAGGTCAGGCCCAGGTTGTGTTCCATACCGATCTCGGCGGCGTTCTCGACTTGCTGCGGGGTACCGCCCATGACTTCGCACAGGGCTCCGGCGGCCATGGAGCAGGCCACGCCGACCTCGCCCTGGCAGCCGACCTCGGCACCGGAGATCGAGGCGTTTTCCTTGTAGAGGATGCCGATGGCCGCGGCGGTGAGCAGAAAGCGCACCACCCCGTCCTCGCTGGCACCGGGGACGAAGCGCATGTAGTAGTGCAGGACCGCCGGGACGATGCCGGCCGCGCCATTGGTCGGGGCGGTGACCACCCGTCCGCCGTAGGCGTTCTCCTCGTTCACCGCCAGGGCATAGAGGTTGACCCAGTCGAGCACCGACAGGGCATCGCGCAGGCTGGCTTCCGGATGGCGGCTCAACTGGCGGTACAGGGCCGGTGCACGGCGCCTGACCTTCAGCCCGCCAGGCAGGATGCCCTCATGACGGCAGCCGGCCTCGACGCAGTCCTGCATGACCTGCCAGATACGCAGCAGGCCGGCACGGGTCTCGGCCTCTGGCCGCCAGGCGGCTTCGTTGGCCAGCATCACCTGGCTGAACGACAGCTGCTGCGCGGTGCAGTGGGCGAGCAACTCCTTGGCGGTCTTGAACGGATAGGCCAGCACGGTGGTGTCTTCGACGATGCGATCCTGCCCTGCGGCCTCTTCGTCGACCACGAAACCGCCGCCTACCGAGTAGTATTCGCGGCTGCGGATCTGCAACCCGGCGGCGTCGAAGGCGCGGAAGATCATGCCGTTGGGGTGGTAGTCCAGCGGCTTGCGGATCATCGCCAGGTGCTGCTTTTCGACGAAGGCGATCTCGTGCTCGCCGAGCAGGCGCAGGCGGCCGCTGTCACGGATCGCGTGCAGGCGGGCAGGGATGGACTCGGTGTCGATGCTGTCCGGGTGTTCGCCCTCCAGGCCCAGCAGCACGGCCTTGTCGCTGCCGTGGCCCTTGCCGGTGGCGCCGAGGGAGCCGTACAGCTCGGCCTTGACGCTGGCGGTGCGGGCCAGCAGGCCTTCGCGGCGCAGCCCTTCGGCGAAACGCGCAGCAGCGCGCATCGGGCCGACGGTATGGGAGCTGGAGGGGCCGATGCCGATCTTGAACAGGTCGAAGACGCTCAATGACATGGTGACCTCCTACCAGGGTCGTCGGGATGACGGTGAACCTGTGGCGGCGGGCTTGCCCGCGAATGCGATGGTGGCTTCACCGACGCTTTCGCGGGCAAGCCCGCTGCCACAGGGTGGGTGGCGAGCCTGGGGCTATCAGGCGTCCTGGTAGCTCTCGATCGACGGGCACGCGCAGACCAGGTTGCGGTCGCCGTACACGTTGTCGACCCGGCCGACGGGCGGCCAGTACTTGCCTTCCACCAGGCTCGGCAGTGGGTACACCGCCTGCTCGCGGCTGTAGCCGTGCGCCCATTCGCCGACCAGCTCCGCCGCCGTGTGCGGGGCGTTCTTCAGCGGGTTGTCGTCCTTGTCCAGGCTGCCGTTCTCCACGGCGCGGATTTCCTCGCGGATCTGGATCATCGCGTCGCAGAAACGGTCCAGTTCTTCCTTGGACTCGCTTTCGGTCGGTTCGATCATCAGCGTACCGGCTACCGGGAAGGACATGGTCGGGGCGTGGAAGCCGAAGTCGATCAGGCGCTTGGCCACGTCGTCGACGCTGATGCCGCTGGTGTCCTTGAGCGGGCGCAGGTCGAGGATGCACTCGTGGGCGACCAGGCCGTTGCCACCGGTGTACAAAACAGGATAGTGCTCTTCCAGGCGACGGGCGATGTAGTTGGCGTTGAGGATGGCCATCTGCGAAGCGCGCTTGAGGCCGGCGCCGCCCATCATGCGGATGTACATCCAGGTGATCGGCAGGATGCTGGCGCTGCCGAACGGTGCGGCACAGACCGCGCCCTCGGGGTTGGCCAGGGCCGCGTGGCCCGGCAGGAAGGGGGCCAGGTGCGACTTGACGCCGATCGGGCCGACGCCCGGGCCGCCACCGCCGTGGGGGATGCAGAAGGTCTTGTGCAGGTTCAGGTGCGACACGTCGCCGCCGAACTTGCCCGGTGCGCACAGGCCGACCATGGCGTTCATGTTGGCACCGTCGATGTACACCTGGCCGCCGTTGTCGTGGATGATCGCGCAGATCTCGCCGATCGCTTCCTCGAACACGCCGTGGGTCGACGGGTAGGTGATCATCAGCGCGGCGAGTTGCTCGCGGTGCTCGATGGCCTTGGCGCGCAGGTCGTCGACATCGACGTTGCCACGGGCGTCGCAGGCGGTGACCACCACGCGCATGCCGGCCATGTGCGCGGTCGCCGGGTTGGTGCCGTGGGCCGAGGAGGGGATCAGGCAGATGTTGCGATGGCCCTCGCCGCGGCTGCGGTGGTAGGCGCGGATCGCCAGCAGGCCGGCGTATTCGCCCTGGGAGCCGGCATTGGGCTGCAGCGACACGGCGTCATAGCCGGTGGCGGCGCAGAGCATGTCCTCCAGTTCGCGGGTCATCTGCAGGTAGCCCTGGCTCTGCTCGGCCGGGGCGAAGGGGTGCAGGTTGCCGAACTCGGCCCAGGTCACCGGGATCATCTCGCTGGCGGCGTTGAGCTTCATGGTGCACGAGCCCAGCGGGATCATGCTGCGGTCCAGGGCCAGGTCCTTGTCGGCCAGGCGGCGCAGGTAGCGCATCAGCTCGGTTTCGCTGTGGTAGCGGTTGAACACCGGGTGCGCGAGGATCGCCGACTGGCGCAGCAGGGCGGCCGGCAGGCGCGAGGCCGCGGTGGCGGCCAGGGCGGCGAAGTCCGGCAGGGCCTGGTCGCCGGCGAACAGTTGCCAGAGGGCCTCGACGTCGGCCTGGGTGCAGGTCTCGTCCAGGGACAGGCCCAGGTGCGTGGCGTCGACCTGGCGCAGGTTGACGCGCTGGGCGCGGGCTTTGTCGTGCAGGCTGGCGGTGGCATCGCCGGTGGCCAGGGTCAGGGTGTCGAAGCAGGCGCCGGTCACCACGTTGACGCCCAGTTGGCCGAGGCCGGCGGCGAGGATCGCGGTCAGGGCATGGGTGCGTTCGGCGATGCGCTTGAGGCCGGCCGGGCCGTGGTACACGGCGAACATGCTGGCGATGTTGGCCAGCAGCACCTGGGCGGTGCAAATGTTGCTGGTGGCTTTCTCGCGGCGGATGTGCTGTTCGCGGGTCTGCATGGCCAGGCGCAGGGCGGTCTTGCCGAAACGGTCGATCGACACGCCGACCAGGCGGCCCGGCATGTCGCGCTTGAAGGCGTCACGGGTGGCGAAGTAGGCCGCGTGCGGGCCGCCGAAGCCCAGCGGTACGCCGAAACGTTGGGCGCTGCCGATGGCCACGTCCGCATCGAACTCGCCGGGCGGGGTGAGCAGGGTCAGCGCCAGCAGGTCGGCGGCCACCGCTACCAGGGCGTTGGCGGCGTGGAAGCGGTGCACCAGCTCACGGTAGTCGAACACGTCGCCGTTGCTGGCCGGGTATTGCAGCAGGGCGCCGAAGAACGCGCTGACGTCGGTCAGTTCGCGCTCGTCGCCGACCACCACCTCGATGCCCAGGGGCTCGGCACGGGTGCGCAGCACGTCGAGGGTCTGCCGGTGGCAGTGGACGGAGGCGAAGAAGGCATGGCTGGCCTTGTTCTTCGACAGGCGCTTGCAGAAGGTCATGGCCTCGGCGGCGGCCGTGGCTTCGTCGAGCAAGGATGCGTTGGCGATCGGCAGGCCGGTCAGGTCGCTGACCAGGGTCTGGAAGTTCAGCAGCGCTTCCAGGCGGCCTTGGGAGATTTCCGGCTGGTAGGGGGTGTAGGCGGTGTACCAGGCCGGGTTTTCCAGCAGGTTGCGCAGGATCGGCGCCGGGGTATGGCAGTTGTAGTAGCCCTGGCCGATATAGCTCTTGAACAGCTGGTTCTGGCTGGCGATGGCCTTGAGGTCGGCGAGGGCATCGGCCTCGCTCTGGCCGTCGCTGGCGCCCAGCACGCTAGTGCCCTTGATGCTCTCGGGGATGACAGCGGCGGTCATGGCCTCCAGGGAATCGAAGCCCAGGGTGGCGAGCATGGCCTGCTCGTCGGCGCTGCGTGGGCCGATGTGACGGGCGATGAATTCGTTGGCGGTGCCGAGGTCGATGGTCATGGCGGCTTCTCCTCAGGCGTCGTCGTTGGCGTTGAGCAGGCGGTCGTAGGCGGCCTGGTCGAGCAGGCTGGCCACGGCGCTGGCGTCGGCGGGGACGAAGCGGAAGAACCAGCCTTCGCCCAGCGGGTCTTCGTTGACCAGCTCGGGGCTGGCGTCGAGCTGGTCGTTGACCGCGATCACTTCACCGGTCAGGGGCATGTAGACGCCGCTGGCGGCCTTCACCGATTCGACGGTGGAGGCTTCGGCACCTTTTTCGTAGTGCTGCAGTTCTGGCAGTTGCACGTAGACCACATCGCCCAGGGCGTTCTGGGCGTAGGCGGTGATGCCCACGGTGACGCTGCCGTCGGCCTCGACGCGCAGCCATTCGTGATCTTCAGTGAAACGCAACTCGCTCATGGAAATTCCTCGCAGGGGGCGTTGGGTGCGGTAGGTCCGCACTCTTGGTTGGAATTCCCTTAGCAATAATGCGGCCAGATGAGTCAATCGCTTATAAATCAATGGGTTGAGGGGATATTGGGAAAGTCCATGTTCCGCAGTCTGTAATGAAATCGCTACAGATGTTGGGCGATTGAAAAGCTGTGCTGGATCAAACCCTTGCGTAGCTGCATCTGCAAAGGCGTGTATCGATTTCATTACGATGTAATGAAATCGATACGAAGATGGTCCGTACCGTCATCAGCCCTTCGCCGGAATCCCGTACTTACGCAGGCGCTGGGCGATGGCGGTGTGCGAGGTCTGCAACCGGTTGGCCAACTGGCGAGTCGAAGGATGGCTCACGTACAGGCGCTGCAGCAGGTCGCGCTCGAAGGCCTGGACGGCTTGCTCCAGGCTGGCCACGTCACCATCCTGGCCACGCGCCACCGAGGTACCGGCGATGTCCAGGTCGCCGATGTCCACCAGGCTGCCATCGCAGATGGCGGCGGCGCGGAAGATCACGTTCTGCAATTGGCGTACGTTACCGGGCCAGGGGTTGGCCAGCAGCGCCGGGTGGGTGGCCGGTGCCAGGTGGCAGGGTGGGCGCTGGATCTGGGTGCAGGCCTGCTGCATGAAGACATGCGCCAGCAGGAGGATGTCCTGGCCACGTTCGCGCAGGGGCGGGACTTGCAGGTTAAGGACGTTGAGGCGATAGAACAGGTCTTCGCGGAACGTGCCTTCGGCGACCATGCGCTCCAGGTCGCGGTGGGTGGCGCTGATGATGCGCACGTCGACCTTGACCTCGCGGTCGCCACCGACCCGACGGAAGCTGCCGTCGTTGAGAAAACGCAGCAGCTTGGCCTGCAGGTAGGGCGACATCTCGCCGATCTCGTCGAGGAACACCGTGCCCTGGTTGGCCAGTTCCATCAAGCCTGGCTTACCACCCCGTTGCGCGCCGGTGAAGGCGCCCGGGGCGTAGCCGAACAGTTCGCTCTCGGCCAGGTTCTCCGGCAGTGCGGCGCAGTTCAGCGCGAGGAACGGCGCGGCATGGCGGCTGCTGGTGGCATGGCAGGCGCGGGCCACCAGCTCCTTGCCGGTACCGGTCTCGCCATGTACCAGCAGCGGTGCATCCAGGGCTGCCACGCGCAGGGCACGGGCCTTGAGGGTGCGGATCGCCGGGGAGTCGCCGAGCAGGGCATCGAAGCCTTCGGCGTGATCGTGGTGCAGGGCCGACAGGCGTTCGCCCATGCGGTGCGGCGGATAGAGGGTGAGCAGGCCGCCGGCGTTGGTGATCGGCGTGGCGTCGAGCAGCAGGCTCTGGCCGTTGAGCTGCATCTCGCGCATGGGCAGGTGGAAGTTGTTGTCCAGCAGGGCCTGGAGCAACCCCGGGTCGCCAAACAGCTCGCCCACCGAGCGGCCGGCCGACTCGCGCCCGCACAGGGCGATCAGCGCCGGGTTGGCCAGCAACACCTTGCCGGCGCTGTCTACCGCCAGCACCGGGTCGCTCATGGCGGCGAGCAGGGCATCGAGCTGCAGGTGGCGACGCTGGCCGGGAAGGATGTCGACCACTTCCACCGACTGCACGCCCTGGACCTCGAACAGCGCATCGTGCAGTTCCTCGAGCACGGCGGGGCTCAAGGTCGGGGCGTCGATGTAGACGTTCGGCGGGACCATCTCCACGGCGTCGAGGTTGAGGTTGCGGGCACCGAGCAGGGCCAGGACTTCCTGGGTGATGCCGACGCGGTCGATGAAGCTGACGTGGATGCGCATTGGGGAAGCGGTAGCCGGGGATGGAGGCGGATAGCTTCATGCTTCATGCTTCAAGCTGCAAGAGAAAAGCGAATCGCACAGGTTCGGCAGTCTCTTGCAGCTTGCAGCTCCTATCCCAGGTGCTCGGGCTTGATGGGGTCTCCGGATTTCACGTCCAGTTGCGCCCGTACGTCCTCGAACATCAGGTCGTAGTACTTGTGTGACGAGCCGAGGCTACTGGCGTTTTTCGGGATGCCGTACTTTTCCGCCACCCGGGTGACATGGCGGGCGAAGTCGAAGGCCTGGTCCTTGGCCAGGAAGAACGTCTCGTCCATGTCCTTGCCCTGGATATTGCCGTGCATGCGGAACTGCATGCCCTTGCCTTCCTTGGGATCCTGCGCGACCTCGTAATCGATGCACAGGTTGTAGCTATGGTCATCCTTGGTCAGCGCATGGCGCTCGATATGCAGGTGACCGGGTTGGAACTGGGCCATGGCGCAATCCTCCGGAAAGTTGAAAACGGCGGGCGCCCCACGCCCGCCTACTGCACTCAACGGTAGCTGATGCCCGGCTTGGCGGTGGAGACGCGGGTGCCGGCGGTGCCCTTGACGATGTCCTGGATGTCAGGCAGCGAACCGATCACCGCCACCTTGCCAGTGTGGCGCGCGAAGTCGCAGGCGGCCTGGACCTTCGGTCCCATGGAGCCGGCGGCGAAGCCGAGCTTTTCCAGCTCGTCGGGGTGGGCTTCGGCGATGGCTTTCTGGGTGGGCTTGTTGTAGTCAATGTACGCCGCGTTCACGTCGGTGGCGATCACCAGAAGGTCGGCCTTGAGCTGCTCGGCCAGCAGTGCCGAGCACAGGTCCTTGTCGATCACCGCCTCGATGCCCTGGAGGAGGCGTTCGCCCTTGGCCGGGTCGTACATGGTGGGGATGCCGCCGCCGCCGGCGCAGATCACCACGGTGCCTTTCTCCAGCAGCCAGGTGATCGGCTTGATCTCGAAGATGCGCTTGGGCCTGGGGCTGGCCACGACGCGGCGGTACTTGTCGCCGTCGGGCTTGACCACCCAGCCTTTCTCCTCGGCCAGGCGCTGGGCTTCTTCCTTGCCATAGACCGGGCCGATGAACTTGGTCGGGTCCTGGAAGGCCGGGTCGTTGGCATCCACTTCCACCTGGGTGAGCAGGGTGGCGAACGGCACTTCGAACGGCAGCAGGTTGCCCAGCTCCTGTTCGATCATGTAGCCGATCATGCCTTCGGTTTCGGCTCCGAGCACATCCAGCGGGTAAGCCTCGTCGGGTTTGTAGGCCTGGCCCTGGAGCGACAGCAGGCCGACCTGGGGACCGTTGCCGTGGGCGATGACCAGTTCGTTGCCGGCATGGATCTTGGCGATCTGCTCGGTGGCGATGCGGATATTGGCGCGCTGGTTGTCGGCGGTCATCGGCTCGCCGCGGCGCAACAGGGCGTTGCCGCCCAAAGCAACAACGATACGCATGGGGAATGTCCTTTAAACGGAAATGTGCTGATCGACGCTGAGCCTGTGGGAGGGAGCAGGCCCGCCTCCCACAGGGATCGCGCGTGGCGTTACAGGTCGGCCAGCGTCGACACCAGGATCGCCTTGATCGTGTGCATGCGGTTCTCCGCCTGCTCGAAGGCAATGCAGGCGGGCGACTCGAACACGTCGTCGGTCACTTCGATGCCGTTGGCCAGGTTCGGGTACTGCTCGGCGATCTGCTTGCCGACCTTGGTCTCGGAGTTGTGGAAGGCCGGCAGGCAATGCATGAACTTGGTCCGCGGGTTGCCGGTGGACTTCATCAGTTCCTTGTTCACCTGGTAGGGCAGCAGCAGCTTGATGCGCTCGCCCCAGGCCTCGACCGGCTCGCCCATGGACACCCAGACGTCGGTGTGGACGAAGTCCACGCCCTGGACCGCGGCTTTCGGGTCTTCGGTGAGGGTGATGCGCGCACCGCTCTCTTCGGCGTATTGCTTGCAACGCTCGACCAGATCGTCATGCGGCCACAGCGCCTTGGGCGCGGCGATGCGCACGTCCATGCCGAGCTTGGCGCCGATCAGCAGCAGCGAGTTGCCCATGTTGTTGCGGGCATCGCCCAGGTAGGCGTAGCTGATGTCGTGCAGCGGCTTGTCGCTGTGCTCGCGCATGGTCAGCACGTCGGCGATCATCTGGGTCGGGTGGTATTCATCGGTCAGGCCGTTGAACACCGGCACGCCGGCATACTTGGCCAGCTCCTCGACGATCTCCTGCTTGAAGCCCCGGTACTCGATGGCGTCGTACATGCGCCCGAGCACGCGGGCGGTGTCCTTCATGCTTTCCTTGTGGCCGATCTGCGAAGAGTTGGGGTCGATGTAGGTGACGTTGGCGCCTTGGTCATAGGCGGCGACCTCGAAGGCGCAACGGGTGCGGGTGGAGGTCTTCTCGAAGATCAGGGCGATGTTGTTGCCCTTGAGGTGCTGCTGCTCGGTGCCGGTGTACTTGGCACGCTTGAGGTCGCGGGAGAGGTCCAGCAGGTACTTCAACTCGCGGGTGGAGTGGTGCTCCAGGCTGAGCAGGTTGCGGTTGTGGATGTTGAACGCCATGACGGTTCTCCTTGGATTCGGGTTGTGTCCGGCTGCCGCCGCGTGGGGGCAGCCGGCAAGCGATGGTCGTTAGTAGTCGATCGGGTCGCGCACGATCGGGCAGGTCATGCAGTGGCCGCCGCCCCGGCCGCGGCCCAGCTCGCCGGCGCTGATGGTGATGACCTCGATACCGGCCTTGCGCAGCAGGGTGTTGGTGTAGGTGTTGCGGTCGTAGCCGATGACCACGCCGGGCTCCACCGCCACCACGTTGTTGCCGTCATCCCACTGCTCGCGTTCGGCGGCGAAGCTGTTGCCGCCGGTCTCGACCACCCGTAGCTTGGCCAGGCCCAGTTGTTCGGCGACCACCTCGATGAATGTCTTGTTCTCGCGGCGCACGTCCATGCCGTAGGGCCTGCTTTCGTCCGGCTGGATGATGAACGGCACGATCTCCCGGACCACTTCCGGGAAGACCGTGACCAGGTCGCGGTCGCAGAAGCTGAACACGGTGTCCAGGTGCATGGCGGCGCGGGACTTCGGCAGGCCGGCGACGATCACTTTCTGCGCCGCGCCCTTGGCGAACAGGTTCTGTGCCAGTTGGCCGATGGCCTGGCGCGAGGTGCGCTCGCCCATGCCGATCAGCACGATGCCCTTGCCGATCGGCATGACGTCGCCGCCTTCGAGGGTGGCCTGGCCGTGGTCCTTGTCCGGGTCGCCATACCAGACCTGGAAGTCGGCCTTGGTGAACTCGGGGTGGAACTTGTAGATGGCGGTGGTCAGCAGGGTTTCCTGGCGACGCGCTGGCCAGTACATCGGGTTGAGCGTCACGCCGCCGTAGATCCAGCAGGTGGTGTCGCGGGTGAACTGGGTGTTGGGCAGCGGCGGCAGGATGAAGCTGGAGTGGCCCAGGTAGTCGTTGTACATCTTGATCACGCTGGCGCCTTCGCTCTCCGGCAGGTCCTGGCCGGCCACGCCGCCGATCAGGAACTCGGCCAGGTGGCGCGGCTCCAGGCCTTCCAGCCAGCTGCGCACTTCGTTGGTCAGGCCGACGCCGACGGTGTCAGCGGTGATCTTGCGGTCGAGGATCCACTTGAGCGCTTCCTTGTTCTGCACGATCTCGGTGAGCAGGTTGTGCATCTCCAGCACCTCGACGCCGCGCTCGCGCATCTTGGTGACGAAGTCGAAGTGGTCGCGCTTGGCCTGGTCGACCCAGATCACATCATCGAACAGCAGTTCGTCGCAGTTGCTCGGGGTCAGGCGCTTGTGCGCCAGGCCCGGGGCGCAGACCATCACCTTGCGCAGCTTGCCGGCTTCGGAGTGGACGCCGTATTGCACTTTTTCCGTGGACATGATTCATACCTCCAAGAATGCGAAGACGTGGTTCAAAGGGTCAGGAAGCCGTCGTAGAGGCCATAGGCCGCCACCAGGGCGCCGACCACGACGGCCGCGAAGATCAGTTTTTCCACCGGGGTGAAGATGGGTTGGCCCACCTCGCGCTTGGCCTTGGCGAACAGGATCGCGCCAGGGGCGTAGAGCAGGGCCGAGAGCAGCAGGTACTTCACGCCGCCGGCGTACAGCAGCCAGATGGCGTACAACAGGGCGATGCCGCCGATGATCAGGTCCTTGCGCCGTTCGGCCAGGGCCTGCTCGTAGGTTTCGCTGCGTACCGCCAGCAGGAAGGCGTAGGCCGCCGACCAGAGGTAGGGCACCAGGATCATCGAGGTGGCGAGGTAGATCAGCGACAGGTAGGTGCTGCTGGAGAACAGGGTGATGACCAGGAAGATCTGCACCATGGCGTTGGTCAGCCACAGGGCATTGGCCGGCACATGGTTGGCGTTCTCGCGGCGCAGGAACTCCGGCATGGTGTGGTCCTTGGCCGCGGCGAACATGATCTCGGCGCACAGCAGTACCCACGACAGCAGGGCACCGAGCAGCGAGATGATCAGGCCGACGCTGATCAGCACCGCGCCCCAGTGGCCGACCACGTGCTCGAGCACGGCGGCCATCGACGGGTTCTGCAGCTTGGCCAGTTCCGGTTGGGTCATCACGCCCAGCGACAGCACGTTGACCAGCACCAGGAACAACAGCACGGTGATGAAGCCGATGACCGTGGCCTTGCCCACGTCGGAGCGTTTTTCCGCCCGCGAGGAGAAGATGCTCGCACCCTCGATGCCGATGAACACCCACACGGTGACCAGCATCATGTTGCGTACCTGGTTCATCACGCTGCCCAGGTCAGGTGAGCCCTCACCCCAGATGTCGGCGGTGAACACGTCGAGCTTGAAGGCGAACAGGCAGATCAAGGCGAACAGTGCCAGCGGCACGACCTTGGCCACGGTGGTGATCAGGTTGATGAACGCCGCTTCCTTGATGCCGCGCAGCACCAGGAAATGCACGGCCCAGAGCAGGATCGACGCACCGATGACGGCGGCCAGGGTGTTGCCTTCGCCGAAGATCGGGAAGAAGTAGCCCAGGGTGCTGAACAGCAGCACGAAGTAGCCGACGTTGCCCAGCCAGGCGCTGATCCAGTAGCCCCAGGCCGAGGAGAAACCCATGTAGTCGCCGAAGCCGGCCTTGGCGTAGGCGTACACACCACCGTCCAGGTCAGGCTTGCGGTTGGCCAGGGTCTGGAACACGAAGGCCAGGGTCAGCATGCCGACGGCGGTGATGGCCCAGCCGATCAGCACGGCACCGACACCGGCGCTGGCCGCCATGTTTTGTGGCAACGAGAAGATCCCGCCGCCAATCATCGAACCGACGACAAGTGCAACAAGTGCACCCAGTTTTAGTTTTCCGGGAGAATCAGACATTTAACAACTCCATGCCAGGAGAAAGTTGACGACAGAATAAATCCGACGCCTTCGTCATTCGCTGATGCAGATCAGTTCATGACGTTGTGAAGTAGGAAAATTCCTTCACGCGCCTCCTGGAGAGTGCCGACAGCATGGCTGCAGGCCTTGTGCGCTGGCACCTCCATGTCCATCTGGAGCAATCGCTCCACCGGCCTGCGAATGTTGAAGCTAGCCGCTTTTGGGTAATAAGCAAATTTTCCGGGTAAACACATTGTGTACCGGTGCAGTGTGATTCACGTCACGGAAATAACGGGCGTGAAGTTGCAGGTGGCATAGAAATACTGGTTATGAATCTTCTGCCTCTGATCGCCTGGTCTAATATAAATTGGCTGCAGCTTTTATATGAACGCAAGGGTTGTTTCATGCGTATGACAGAACGCAGGGGGGAGGCCCCATGAGCGAACCGGGACAAAAGCTGCGCCTGGGGGCGTTGATCGCGCTGGTGGTCGGTTCGATGGTGGGCGGTGGGATCTTCTCGTTGCCGCAGAACATGGCGGCGCGGGCCGACGTGGGCGCTGTGCTGATCGGCTGGGGCATCACTGCCGTCGGCATGCTGGCGCTGGCCTTCGTGTTCCAGACCCTGGCCAACCGCAAGCCTGAGCTGGACTCCGGGGTGTACGCCTACGCCAAGGCCGGCTTCGGCGACTACATGGGTTTCTCCTCGGCCTGGGGCTACTGGATCAGCGCCTGGCTGGGCAATGTCGGCTACTTCGTGCTGTTGTTCAGCACCCTGGGCTTCTACTTCCCGGTATTCGGCGAGGGCAACACGCCGGTGGCCATCGGCTGCGCCTCGTTGTTGCTGTGGGCCGTGCACTTCCTGGTGCTGCGCGGCATCAAGGAAGCGGCGTTCATCAACCAGGTGACCACCGTGGCCAAGCTCGTGCCGCTGCTGATGTTCATCGTCATCGCCGCCTTCGCCTTTCGTGCCGACATCTTCACCCGCGACATCTGGGGCCTGGGCAATCCCAAGTTCGGCAGCGTGCTGGAGCAGGTGCGCAACATGATGCTGGTGACGGTGTTCGTGTTCATCGGCATCGAAGGCGCCAGTGTCTATTCCGGCCGGGCCTTGCACCGCTGCGACGTGGGCAAGGCCACGGTGATCGGTTTTCTCGGCGTGCTGGCGCTGCTGGTGCTGGTCAACGTGCTATCGCTGGGGGTGATGACCCAGCCGGAGCTGGCGCAGTTGCAGAACCCGTCGCTGGCCGCCGTGCTCGAGCACATCGTCGGGCCCTGGGGAGGCTTGCTGATCAGTATCGGCCTGGCGGTGTCGCTGCTCGGCGCCCTGCTGTCCTGGGCGTTGCTGTGCGCCGAGATCCTCTACGCCACGGCCAGGGACAAGACCATGCCGCGCTTCCTGGCCCGCGAGAACGCCAACCATGTGCCGGCCAACGCCCTGTGGCTGACCAACTGCATGATCCAGGGGTTCCTGCTGATCACGCTGTTCTCCGCAGGCACCTACACCAGCCTGATCTACCTGGCCTCGTCGATGATCCTGGTGCCGTACTTCTGGTCGGCGGCCTACGCCGTGTTGCTCACGTTGCGAGGCGAGGGCTACGCGGGGCAGGAGCGAATGCGCCGCAAGGACCTGGTGGTGGCGCTGGTGGCGCTGGTCTATGCCATCTGGCTGTTGTATGCCGGAGGGCTCAAGTACCTGCTGCTGTCGGCGCTGCTCTATGCGCCGGGGGTGGTGCTGTTCGCCCGGGCCAAGCGCGAGCAGGGGCAAGCCCTGTTCACCCAGTGGGAGAGGCTGATCTTCGCGGCGGTGCTGGTGGGGGCGGGGTTGGCGGCCTATGCGCTGTATTCGGGATTGCTGGGC